>CAJXUJ010000024.1 GCA_913061025.1 uncultured Actinomycetes bacterium
CAGGCCTGCAAGTTCGGGGTTAGGCCTTGGCGAGAGTTCCCAGGTAGAGCTCGATGACTTTGGGGTCGTTAGCGAGGTCCTTGCCGGTGCCGGTGTAGGCGTTTCGACCCTGGTCAAGCACGTAACCACGATCCACGATCTGTAGGCAGCGGCGGGCGTTTTGTTCCACGATGATGACTGTTACCCCAGTCTTGTTGATCTCCCGAACGCGGACGAACACCTCGTCCTGCAGGGCGGGGGATAGACCGGCGCTGGGCTCGTCCAGGAGTAGAACGCTCGGCTCCATCATCAGCGCACGACCCATGGCAACCATCTGGCGCTCACCACCGGACAGCGAGCCGGCTCGCTGCTTGCGGCGTTCGCCAAGGGTGGGGAAGAGGTCCACCACCTTGTCGAAGCGTGCAGAAAAGCTCTTGGGGTCCTGGAAGGCTCCCATTTCCATGTTTTCCTCGATGGTCAAGGAGGGGAACACGTTGTTGGTTTGTGGGACGAAGCCGACGCCGCGACGCACCAATTGATCGGCTCGGAGGTTGGTGATGTCCTCGTCGCGCAGGAGCACGGCGCCCTGGTTCACGTGGACGAGACCAAAGATCGCCTTCAGCAGGGTCGACTTACCGGCACCGTTGGGCCCGATGATTCCGACGAGTTCACCCTCCTGGGCGTACAGATCGGAGCCGTTGAGAATGTTGACCCCTGGGAAGTAGCCCGCATATAGCGCGTCCGCACGCACGAGGGCTCCCACGGCTGCCGACGCATGAACTTGCTCGGGCGTGGCTGGATGCCCGTGCGCGAGTTGCTCAGCGTTGGTGTCGAGTTCTGTCTCGAAGACGTGCGCGTCATCGGGATCGTTGGGGCCGGGAAGATCGGCGGGTTCGGTGTAGTTCATCAGGAACCATCCTCGGTCAAGGCCTGGCCAGATTCGGTGAGTTGAGCATCGTGGTGTGCACCGAGGTAGGCATCGATGACCGCCTGGTCCTTCATAACGGCATCAGGCGGACCCTCGGCGATCACCGATCCCTGGGCCATGACGATGACCCAGTCGCTGATGTCGTGGACCATGTCCATGTCGTGTTCGACGAACAAGACCGTGGTGCCTTCTTCTCGCATGGACTTGATGTGACCCAGCAGGCTTTGCTTGAGAGCTGGGTTGACGCCGGCCATCGGCTCATCGAGCATGATCAATTCAGGCTCGGCCATGAGGGCACGAGCCATCTCCAGCAGCTTGCGCTGGCCTCCGGAGAGGGACCCGGCGAAGTCAGCGACCTTCTCGTGCAGATTGAAGCGCTCGAGCAACCCCATTGACTTCTGGTCGATCTTCTTTTCTTGCGAGTTCCACAGGAATGGGAAGATCGCCGCGAAGAAGCGCTCACCAGTCTGGTGCTTGGCGCCTAGACGCATATTGTCAATCACGGTCATGCGACTGAGCGCCTTCGTCAACTGGAAAGTCCGAACCATGCCGATTCGGGCTAGGCGGTACGGGGCCATTCCGGACACCTGGCGTCCGTTGAACGTCCACTTGCCTTCATCGGCGTCATCGAACCCGGTGATCAGGTTGAAGAAGGTCGTCTTTCCGGCGCCATTCGGGCCAATGAGGGCGGTAATGGCACCTCTTTGGATCTCCACATGCTCAACGTTGACGGCAGTCAAGCCGCCGAAGCGACGGGTGACGTGATCGGCAATGAGGATGGGATCGGGCTTGGATACACCCGGTCTCGCATCGACGGTGGCCAGTGCTTCTTTCGCCTTGGCAGCAAGGGACGAAGAGGTTACGGAATCACTTGGCATCGAGCGCCAGCTCCCTTCTGTCCCCGAAGATTCCCTGGGGTCTGAAGACCATCAAGGCGATCAGTCCCGAGCCCATCAGAACGAAGCGGATGTTTCCGACGTCCGTCGGTTGCAGGAAGTCGATCCAACCTGCCTGAATGGCCTGACCGAGGAATTCACCAGTTCCAGCAAGCACGATCCAGAACAGGATGGCTCCAACAATCGGTCCGAAGACTCGAGCAGCTCCACCCAGGAGCAGGATCGTGTAAGCGAAGAACGTGAACTCTGGTCTGAAGGTGTCCGGCTGGACGGACTGTTTGGCGATCGCCCAAACGATGCCGCCGAAGGCACCGATGACGCCACCGAGGATGAGGGCTTGCATCTTGTAGGCGAAAACGTTCTTGCCCAGCGAGACGACGGCATTCTCGTCTTCACGTATGCCCTTGACGATGCGACCCCAGGGGCTTCGAACCAGCAGCCATACGAGGAGTGTGAACAGTGCAACGACAATCCAGCCCACGATCACGACCCAGAGATCCTGACGAGTCCAGCTCAGAACCGGCAGGCTCTGGAAGTCGGCTGGCAGGGGATTGGTGTCGTGGAAGTCCTGGCCGATTTTTCCATTCAGGCCTTGGGCGCCACCCAAAACGTCCTTGAACGCAATAGAACGCACAGTGAGGCGGACTAGCTCGCTGAAGGCGATCGTGACGATGGCTAGGTAGTCAGCTCGTAGGCGCAGGGTAGGGATACCCAGCAGCAACGCGATGATCGTCGCGACCACTATGCCGACGAGAATCGCGAGCCACAAACTCAAGTCAAACGTCAGGACAATGACGCCCACTGCATAGGAGCCGGCCGCAACGAAAGCAACCTGACCGAAGTTGAGAAGGCCGGTGTAGCCGAACTGGACGTTCAGACCAATTGCCGCCAAGCAGTAGATGATCGCCTGGATGCCGATCGCCTGAGTCAGTGTCTGTGTGAGGACGAAACTCCAATCCATGTCAGCCCACCCGCTCTCGTCTGCCAAGGATGCCCTGCGGCCGAATCATCAAGATCACGATCATGACGAAGAGTGCTCCAACCGTCTTCATCTCCGTTGGGATGACGAGCGATGTCATCTGGATGAAAACTCCCACGACGAGGGCGCCGACGATGGCGCCGTACACCGTCCCGAGGCCCCCGAGGATGACGGACGCGAAGATGATGAGCAGTACGCGTTGTCCCATGTTCCATGCGTTGTCTTGAGTTAGTCCCAGGTAGATGCCACCGAACGCGGCCAAGCCAGCGGAAACGGTCCACACGACGGCGATGACCTTCTCGACGTCAATGCCGGTTGCTGAAGCCAGTGCGGGGTTGTCGGAAACCGCCCTGGTCGCCTTGCCGATTCGAGATCGTTGCACCCAAATGACCGTGGCTGTTAGGGCGATGATTGCCAGTCCGGCGAGGATGAGCGCCTTGGGTGTCGTGCTCACCGGCCCGATCTCGATTCCCACTTGTCCTGCGTACTGGTTGTAGTTGATCGGGGCTCCGCCGAAGAACAGGGCGATTCCGTACCGGATCACGATGGCCAAGCCGATGGAGATGATCATCATGGCGATCAGGCCGGTCTTGCGTCGTCGCAGAGGTCGCCACAGGACACGGTTTTGGCCCCACCCGAAGAGGATTCCCGCAATGACGATTGCGATGGGAGCCGCGATGACGATGTGGACCCCAGCCTCATTCAGGATTAGCGCGGTGAAAGCGCCAAGCGTCAGCAGGTCGCCGTGCGAGAAGTTTGTGAGCCCCGTCGTACCGAAGACTAGGTTCAGTCCGAGGGCGCCCAGGGCGATCATGATGCCGAATAGGACCCCGTCGAACAGCAGCTGCAGGAACTGATCCCCGGTGACGTCGATGAAGCCGCCGCTGTCTCCACCGCCACCTTCGCCCTCGACAAGCTTGGTCAGGATCTTCTTTTCGCCCCCGAGAACGAGCAAGGAGCGGCTTGCGTCGTCCGGGTTCTCCAGTGAAATGCCCTCGGGAAGAGTGGTGACGTCGATCTCGATGTCGTAGGTGCCACCGCCGGGCAGCACGATGGCGAAATCACCGTTGGCATCGGATGTGCCGGTCTCGCTGAAGCCGTCCTCATTGCTGACGGTGATGGAGACGTCCGACAGTCCGGTGCCGTCGGGTGCGGTGAAGGAGCCAACCAACGTGGCGTCGGCCGCGTGCGCAGCCGTAGCGCCGAGAACGGTCACCCCGAGGAGGGAAATCACCGCGAGGACGGCCGCAGAAACAGCGGCGCGAACTGCGATCAGCACGAAGCCAACCTCCCACGTGAGCGGACTGGCCGACGGATGCCGCCCAGCGAATTCCGGCAACCCTAGCGGGCGGTTACCCCTAGCGGGAGTGAGTTGGACAGTTTGAACAGATTTGTTACGACTTCGCGACCGGGCGCACCAGGCAGGTCAGTCGAGCGGTGCAGACCGGGCGGCCTGACTCGTCGCGCACCCGAATTTCCGTGCTCACCACCGTCCGGCCGGCGGACAGGATCGTGGATTCCGCCGTCACAGTTCCTTCTGTCGCCGAGCGATGATGGGTGCAGTTCAGGTCCACACCGACCACCATGTTGTCTGGCCCGGCATGCAGGGCTCCGTGGATAGATCCCAGGGATTCCGCCAGCACCGCGCTTGCTCCACCGTGCAGAAGGCCGTAGGGCTGTGTGTTCCCGGCAACCGGCATCGTGGCGACAACGCGCTCGCGCGAGGCCGACACGAGTTCGATCCCCATCTTCTCCGCAAGGGCGCCCATGCCCCAGGCGGCTAGTTCCGGCGGGATAGCGGTCGACGGGTCCTGACCCGCGGGTGAATCGGCGCTCATGGTCGCAGCGTAGAGAGGGGTGGCTGCCTAGGATCGTGGAATGCCCGATCCGGATCGCCTTCTGCTCCTTGATGGGCACTCGCTCGCATACCGCGCCTTCTACGCGCTCCCGGTCGAGAACTTCAGTACGACGACGGGACAACCGACCAACGCCGTCTACGGATTCACGTCCATGCTCGTCAATCTGCTCCGCGACGAACAGCCCAGCCATGTGGCCGTAGCCTTCGACGTTTCGCGCAAGAGCTTTCGAACGGACAAGTTCCCCGAGTACAAGGCCACCCGGTCGAAGTCACCGGATGAATTCAAGGGCCAGGTCGAACTCATCAAGGAAGTCGTGCGGGCGCTTGGTATCACCGCACTCGAACTCGAGGGCTTCGAGGCCGACGACATCATCGCGACCCTGACGAACCAAGCCACGGCGCAGAGCATGACCGTTGGCATCGTCAGCGGTGATCGCGACACCTTCCAACTCGTCGACCAAAACACCACGGTGCTCTACCCCAAGAAGGGCGTCTCGGATCTAGCGCGGATGACCCCGGAGGCCATCGAAGAGAAATACGGGCTCACGCCCACGCAGTATCCGGACTTCGCCGCGCTGCGGGGCGATCCGAGCGACAACCTCCCGGGCATCCCCGGGGTGGGGGAGAAGACCGCCGTGAAGTGGTTGACGGCCTACGGGAATCTCCCCGGTCTGATCGACCACGTCGATGAAGTAAGCGGCAAGGTCGGTGACGCGCTGCGCGAGGCTGTTCCTCAGGTTCTGATGAATCGAGAGTTGACCGAACTGGTCAAGGACGCGCCGGTGGGAGCGGACGTGGACAGTTTGCGATGGTCAACGTGGTCTCGGCCGGAACTCGCCGAGCTCTTCGACAGCTTGCAGTTCACCGCCCTGCGTTCTCGGGTGGATGCCCTACCGCACGGCGAGGGCGGGGAAGGCAGCGCGGCAGCAGCGACCGGAACGGAATCGGCCCCCGACCTTCCCATTGAGATCGTTGAACCCGGCTCTGCTGGCGAGGTGCTAGCGGGCATTGCCTCTGCGGCGGTCGCGATCACGGGTGATTGGTCCGCCGGTCGGGGAACGATCCGGGCCATCGCCGTGTGTAACGGTGATTCGGTTCTCGTTGTGCCGGCCGAGGGCGAAGCCGATGCGTCGGCAGTGCGCCGATGGCTGGCCGATCCCGCTGTCGAGAAACGAATTCACGATGTCAAAGGCCCCGACCTTGCGATCTTGACGGCAACCAACGGCAGCGACGTGGTGGCCGAGGTCGTCATGGACACCGCGCTCGCGGCCTACCTGGATGCCCCCGGCGCCCGCTCGTACTCCCTTGAGGATGTGGCCTTGCGACTACTCGGGCGCTCTATCGACAACGACGACGACGCATCCGGGCAACTCTCCCTCGGTGGGGACACCGATCAAGAACTGACCGACCTCGGTAAGCGGGCGCAGGCAGTGCACGACATCTCCGCGGTGCTCGCCGGTCGCATGGAAGCCGAGTCGTTGGATTCGCTCCTCGGGGAGATGGAGATTCCGCTCGCCGGCTTGCTGGCGCGTATGGAGTTCGCCGGGATCGCGGTGGACCGCGATCAACTGCGCGAATTGTCCGAGGAATTCGGGCGATCGATGCGGGCCGCCGAAGAAGAGGCCCATCGCATCGTCGGGCATCCGTTCAATCTCGGCTCTCCCAAACAACTGCAGGAGGTCCTCTTCGTAGAACGTGGCCTCCCCAAGACCAAGAAGATCAAGACCGGCTACACGACCGACGCCGAGGCACTCCAGACGCTCTTCGCTTCCACCGAGGATCCGGTGCTCAAGCAGTTGCTCGCGTGGCGAGACGTCTCCAAACTGCGGCAGACCGTCGAGGGCCTGCTTCCGCTGGCCGACGATGACGGTCGGATCCACACGACCTTCAAGCAGACAGCGGCGGCCACAGGTCGACTCTCTTCTGCGGATCCGAATCTGCAAAACATTCCGATCCGCACCGAAGCCGGACGGCGGATCCGTGGATGCTTCGTCGTCGGCGAGGGTTACGAGAACCTCATGACCGCGGACTACAGCCAGATCGAGATGCGGATCATGGCCCACGCGTCCGCGGATGAGGGGCTCATCGAGGCGTTCACCGAAGGCGAGGATCTGCACAGTTCGGTGGCCGCCAAGGTGTTCGGGGTCCGCGAGGCCGATGTGGATCCGGAGATGCGTCGGCGGATAAAGGCGATGAGCTACGGCCTGGCGTATGGCCTGTCGGCCTACGGGCTCTCGCAGCAGTTGCGCATCTCTCCAGGGGAAGCCCAGGGCTTGATGGACGAGTACTTCACCAGATTCGGGGGAGTGCGCGATTACCTGTCCGGGGTGGTCGACGAGGCCCGCAAGCGTGGCTACACCGAAACCATGCTGGGGCGGCGCCGGTACTTGCCGGACCTGAACCACGACAACCGCCAGCGCCGAGAGATGGCCGAGCGGATGGCGCTGAACGCCCCGATCCAGGGAACGGCAGCGGACATCGTCAAGGTGGCCATGCTCGGTGTCCATCGGGCGTTGGCGGAGCAGGGTCTGGCGTCACGGATGCTCCTTCAGGTCCACGACGAACTCGTCCTCGAGGTCGCTGCCGGGGAGGCGACGGCGGTCGAGGAGTTGGTGCGAGCGGAGATGGGTCGAGCGGCCGATCTCCGGGTGCCGCTCGATGTCTCGATCGGTATCGGACGCGACTGGCAGACCGCAGGGCATTAGGCACCACCCGCGGGCGGGTCGTTGACGCGCCTGCCGTAGCCTTGGGGGGCCCAGCGACCGCTGGATCGGACTACTAAGTATCGGATTTCCCCCTACATGACTGTTCCTACGACCACCACGCCCGCTCAAGTTGCCGTCAACGACATCGGCTCCGCCGACGATTTCCTCGCGGCGATCGACGCAACTATCAAGTACTTCAACGACGGAGACATCGTCGAAGGCACCATCGTCAAGGTTGACCGCGACGAAGTCCTGCTGGACATCGGCTACAAGACCGAGGGTGTTATCCCCTCCCGTGAACTTTCCATCAAGCACGATGTCGACCCCAGCGAGGTTGTAGGCGTCGGCGATTCCGTCGAAGCCCTGGTTCTCCAGAAGGAGGACAAGGAGGGTCGTCTGATCCTGTCCAAGAAGCGTGCCCAGTACGAGCGCGCGTGGGGCACGATCGAGAAGGTCAAGGAAGAAGACGGCGTGGTCGAAGGCCAGGTCATCGAGGTCGTCAAGGGTGGACTCATCCTGGACATCGGGCTCCGTGGCTTCCTTCCCGCGTCTCTCGTCGAGATGCGTCGGGTTCGTGACCTGCAGCCGTACGTGGGCAAGACCCTCGAGGCGAAGATCATCGAGCTCGACAAGAACCGCAACAACGTCGTCTTGTCTCGCCGCGCCTGGCTCGAGCAGACCCAGTCCGAGGTCCGGCAGACGTTCCTCACCCAGCTGCAGAAGGGCCAGATTCGTTCCGGTGTCGTTTCGAGCATCGTCAACTTCGGTGCCTTCGTCGACCTCGGTGGCGTGGACGGTCTCGTGCACGTGTCCGAGCTGTCCTGGAAGCACATCGATCACCCGTCCGAGGTTGTCGAGGTCGGCCAGGAGGTCACCGTCGAGGTTCTCGACGTGGACATGGATCGTGAGCGCGTCTCGCTGTCGCTGAAGGCGACGCAGGAGGATCCCTGGCAGCACTTCGCTCGCACCCACCAGCTCAACCAGGTGGTTCCCGGCAAGGTCACCAAGCTCGTGCCGTTCGGCGCATTTGTTCGCGTCGACGAGGGCATCGAGGGTCTGGTGCACATCTCTGAGCTGGCCGAACGTCACATCGAGCTGCCCGAGCAGATCGTCCAGGTGGGCGATGAGTTGTTCGTCAAGGTCATCGACATCGATCTCGAGCGTCGCCGGATCTCGCTCTCGCTCAAGCAGGCCAACGATTCCGCTGACACCCAGGCGTCGGAGGAGTTCGATCCGTACCTGTACGGCATGGCCCCGGCGTTCGACGAGGCTGGCAAGTACATCGGCCCCGACGGCTTTGATCCCGAGACCGGCGAATGGAAGGCCGGCTTCGAGGACCAGCGCACCGCGTGGGAGCAGGAGTACGCCGACGCCCACGCCCGTTGGGAAGCCCACCGCAAGCAGATGGCCGAGGCGCAGGAAGCCGACCAGGCCGCTGCCGTCGAGAGTGGCGAGGCAACGAGCTACTCCTCCGACAGCGGCGACGCCGAGGGCTCGCTGGCATCGGATGAGGCCCTGCAGGCACTCCGCGACAAGCTGACGGGCGAGTAATCACCCGGTGCGCGTCGGGCTGACCGGGGGGATTGGCTCAGGCAAGTCCACGGTTTCGACGATGCTGGCCCGCAAGGGGGCCGGCATCGTCGACGCCGATGAAATTGCCCGTCGCATCGTCGAACCCGGATCTCCGGTATTGGCTCGCCTGGCCGAGGAATTCGGAGAGGACATCGTTCTCGCCGATGGTTCCCTGAACAGGCAATTGCTGGCCGACCGCGCTTTCGCCGACGAACGGTCGACGCGGCACCTCAACGAGATAACCCATCCGGCGATCCGAGAGATCGCCGAGGCTGAGATTTCCGCGGCCGAAGCCGCCTACCCGATCGCGGTATACGAAATGCCACTGCTGGTCGAGACCGGGCAGGTGTCGCTCGTGGACATCGTCGTCGTCGTGGACGCACCCGAAGAAGTCCAGGTGCAAAGAGCGGTCGACAGAGGGCTCAACGAAGCTGATGTTCGGCGACGGATGGAGCAGCAGGCGAGTCGAGCCGATCGAAGCAGCGCCGCTGATCACATGATCGATAACGGGACGACTCTGGAATCCACCCAGGCCCAGGTCGATGCACTCTGGTCGGAGTGGACGTCATGACGCGCCCGGTAACCGATCTCCAGCGAACCGTCGCGCCCTTCGAGGTCATCTCTGAGTACCGGCCGGCAGGCGATCAACCCCAGGCGATCGATGAACTTGCTCGACGGATCGAGGCAGGGGAGCAGAACTCCGTCCTCCTGGGTGCGACGGGCACCGGCAAATCCGCAACGACCGCGTGGCTGGTCGAGCGTCTGCAGCGACCCACATTGGTGATGGCGCCCAACAAGACGCTTGCTGCGCAACTCGCCACCGAGTTTCGGGAACTACTCCCGAACAACGCGGTCGAGTACTTCGTCTCCTACTACGACTACTACCAACCCGAGGCCTACGTACCCCAGACGGATACCTACATCGAGAAAGACTCGTCGATCAACGAGGAGGTCGAGCGCCTGCGTCACTCGGCCACCAACTCGCTGTTAACCCGCCGCGATGTGTTGGTGGTGGCATCGGTCTCAGCGATCTACGGATTGGGAACACCGCAGGAGTATGTGGACCGCATGGTGCGCCTGCGTGTCGGGGAGGAGATCGAGCGGGATCAACTCCTGCGCAGTCTCGTGGATATTCAGTACGCACGAAACGACATTTCCTTCGAGCGTGGAACGTTCCGGGTCCGTGGCGACACCGTCGAGGTCTTCCCGATGTACGAGGAACACCCGGTTCGGATCGAGATGTTCGGTGACGAGATCGAGCGCCTGATGACTCTGCACCCGGTTACCGGGGAGATACTCACCGACGACGACGAGATCTACGTATTCCCGGCCACGCATTACGTGGCCGGTCCGGAGCGTATGGAGCGTGCGATCGCGGGGATTGAGACCGAATTGCAGGAGCGTCTCGTCGAACTCGAGAACCAGGGCAAGCAACTCGAGGCGCAAAGGCTTCGGATGCGCACGAGTTATGACATCGAGATGATGCGCCAGGTCGGAACCTGCTCGGGAATCGAGAACTACTCCCGACACATCGATGGTCGCGAACCTGGATCGGCGCCGAACTGTCTCCTCGATTACTTTCCCGAGGACTTCCTGCTGGTTATCGACGAGTCACATGTGACCGTGCCGCAGATCGGTGCGATGTACGAGGGCGACACATCCCGCAAGAGAACGTTGGTAGAGCACGGATTTCGTCTGCCGTCCGCACTCGACAACAGGCCCCTGACATGGACCGAGTTCGTGGACCGGATCGGTCAGGCCGTCTATCTATCGGCTACTCCAGGACCGTACGAACTCGGGAAAGTTGAAGGTGATGTGGTCGAACAGGTGATTCGACCGACGGGCCTGGTGGATCCCGAGGTGGTGGTCAAGCCGACCGAGGGACAGATCGACGATCTCATGCACGAGGTTCGCACTCGCGCCGAACGCGGCGAACGTTCTTTGGTGACCACCCTCACCAAACGCATGGCCGAGGACCTCACCGACTACCTCGGTGAGCATGGAATCAGAGTTCAGTACCTGCATTCAGAGGTGGACACCCTGCGCCGAGTGGAATTGCTGCGTGAATTGCGCGCCGGTGTCTTCGACGTTCTCGTCGGCATCAACCTGCTGCGCGAGGGACTCGACCTGCCGGAGGTGTCGCTGGTTGCCATCTTGGATGCGGATAAAGAGGGCTTCCTCCGTTCGGAAACGTCACTGATCCAAACGATCGGCCGCGCGGCGCGAAACGTCTCGGGTCAAGTACACATGTATGCGGATTCGATAACGCCCTCGATGCGTCAGGCCATTGACGAGACGAACCGACGCCGTGCCAAGCAGATCGCCTACAACGAGGCCAACGGCATCGATCCTCAGCCCCTGCGCAAGCGGATTGCCGACATCACCGATCTACTGGTGCGTGAAGAAGCCGATACACAGGAATTGATCGGAGAAGTGGGGACGTCCACCCCTGTTCCGACCCGAAGGACCGCCTCGATGGCGGAGGGGGACCTGGTGCAGTTGATCGAGCAACTCACCGCCCAGATGCACCAGGCGGCGGCCGACCTGCAGTTCGAGCTGGCCGCACGTCTTCGCGATGAGGCTTCGGAGTTGAAGAGCGAACTACGTTCCATGCGCGAAGCCACCGGCTGACGCGCACCTCCATCCACAGTTCGGGACGGCGCACTCACCGAAGGGGTCGGACGGCCTAGGCTCGCGGGGTGGATACCTCGCTGACCGTGTGGGCCTTGACCATCGGGGCGATTCTCGTGCTTGTCCTCATCGACTTCTTCACGGTGAGTCGTAAACCGCACGACGTCATGTTCCGCGAGGCGATGCTCTGGAGCATTTTCTACATCGGTGTGGCAATCGCCTTCGGGCTCTTCGTGTGGCAGTGGGCTGGCTCGGACTTCGGAACCCAGTACTTCACGGCCTATCTGGTGGAGAAGTCGCTGAGCGTGGACAACATCTTCGTGTTCATCATCATCTTGACGCAGTTCAAGACGCCGTCGGTGCTGCACCAGCGCGTCTTGCTCTTCGGCGTGATGCTCGCCCTGCTTTTCCGAGCGATCTTCATTGCGATCGGCGCTGCAGCCATCTCGCTTTTCGCATTCACCTTCGTGCTCTTCGGTGCACTGCTCTTGTGGACGGGCGTTCAACTCATGCGGCACCGCAATGAGGACCCGGATCCGATGGACAACATCATCATCCGGAACGTCCGCAAGCGAGTGCGATTCTCTGACGAGTACGACGGCACCAAGATGTTTACCCGCATCAACGGTGCCCGTGTGGCGACCCCGCTGCTGCTCGTCATGGTGGCCATCGGGGGAACCGATCTGCTCTT
>CAJXUJ010000025.1 GCA_913061025.1 uncultured Actinomycetes bacterium
GCCGGCGGAGTGTTCGTGGCCGGCCTGATCGTCGCCGGTATCTCGGTCATCCGTGTGATCGTTGCGGTGTCTTTGGCCCGCGGCCACGCATGGGCGCGGATCCTGATCACCGTCTTCGCCGTTCTCTACCTACTCGGCGGAATCGGATCGATCATCGGTGGCCAGTGGCTGACCGGCATCGTTTCGATCGTCGTGGAACTCGTGATCCTGTGGCTGCTGTGGAACTCCGCTTCCTCCGCCTACATCAAGGTCAAGACCGCCGAGCGCGCAGTCGCCGGCTAGTCACCACTCACAATCCGTTAAACGTAGGGCCGTCTTTCGGGGCGGCCCTACGTGCATTTCTGACTCATTCGCGTAGCGCGGAAAAGACAGCGCCGTACGACGACGCATCCGTCGCGACATCAATGAGCGCGGGTCGACCCGAATCGAGGGCGGCCGTCAGTGCCGCGGTGTACTCATCCGACGTCCGCACCGACCACGCGTCGAGCCCGCAGCCGCGAGCTATCGCCGCGAAGTCAGTGCCGCGGTACGTCACGACGTCCGCACCGCCTTGATCCGTGGGGGTCTGCTTGACCGCGATCAGGCTAAGCAGCGAATCGTTGAAGACGACCACCACAACGGGGAGCTGCAAGCGCGCCAGAGTTTCGAGCTCGGCGAGAGCCATGCCGAGGCCACCGTCACCGGTGAAACACACGACCGGTTCGTCAGGGCGGGCCAGCGATGCTGCGATTGCCGCTGGCAGCGAGTAGCCCATCGTGGCGTGTGAACTCGAGATAAGCAGGCGTTGAGGTTCAGAGGCGTTCCACAGCGGCATCGCGACCAACATGTGAGCCCCGGCATCGACGGTGGCGGTAGCCGGGCGCGGACAGATCTCTGATGCGATGGTCACGATCTGTGCGGGAGACATTCCGCCTGCGGCCTGGTCACTGTTTGTCAGGGCCGCCGTTACGAGAATCTCTTGATAACGACGGCCGGAGCCCGCTTCCCACGAACTGTCGATGTGATCGTCGAGAGCATCAACGAAGGCAGGCATGTCCGCGGCGATGCACGCAGCCAGGTTCGATCCGAAATAGGCGGCATCATCGATCATCCACGGGTTCACGATCACGGTTGGTGCGTCGTAGTTCCACACGGTTGGCAACAACTCGACTGGATCCAAACCGACACCGAGAATCAGATCCGCATCTGTGAGCGCAGCAGATTCCACGGTTCCACCGGTGACGATGCCCGCGGTGAACTCGGCATCGTCGGGGACCACTCCGCGGGCTTTGTATGTGGTCAGGACGGGGACGTGGCTCCTGGCGGCGAGGTCTCGGAGTCGCTCGACGGTGGAAATTCGGTCACTCGGAGCCAGCGTCAGGACTCCCTGCCCGACGACGATCACGGGACGCTCAGTTCCACGAACGATGCCTAAGACATCGGAGGGGTCCGCATAGTCGATGGCGGGACGGCCCGCATCGAATCCGTTGCTGGTAGAGGGATCGATATCGACCTGCACTGGCCCCGGCGGCTGGCTAGTCGTGGAACTCACGATCTTGGAGTAGGCCGCAGGATCCTGGCCGTTGAGTCTCCCGGCCGCGAGGGTGATGGGGGAGAAGAACGCGGTTTGGTCGATGCGCTGATGGGATACCCGCTCTGTGTCGCTCTCGAGCACGCAGTCGTTGACCATGATCATTGGGGCCCGCTCGAGTAGCGCGTTGGCCACGCCGTTCGCCGCCGCCGTGGCCCCCGGTCCGCGGGTGCCGACTGCGATGCCTGGTGCTCCGGTGAGTTCACCGATGACCCCGGCCATGATTGCGGCCGACGTCTCTAGATGCGTGAGGACGAAACGGACGCCGTGTCGATCGCAGGCTCCGGCAACGTCGAGATTGGAACCACCTCCGGGTACGCCGAAGGCGAAAAGTGTACCTCCGGATGCTGCCGCGCCGATCAGACCGTCGGCGATGTCCCGTCGAGTCGCTGCCATCTGGTTCTCCAAATATCTGGTGCGTTCGTGGAAGCAACATTAGAGTCTCGATGGGGGTTCGACAGGCGGTGGTAACGCACCGTTTCCGCGGAGAGGAGTGTCATGGGAATCCAGGTTTCCAATTTCTTGCACGTGGCCGATGGATTGCAGGCCAACCAGTTCACGGTGGGTGACCGTAAGCCGGTCAACTCACTTGATGACATCGATCCGATCTACAAGCAATTGATCGATGGGCCGTACCACGCCAACTTTGCGGTGATGGGCAACGACGGCAAGATCAATCAGACGCCGATGTGGTTCGACTACGAAGGCGACAAGGTCTTGGTCAACGTCGCGACCCACCGCAAGAAGGTCGAGTGGATTCGTAAGCACCCGGACCTGTCGATCCTGATCGTCAACCCCGAGAACATGTACCACTGGATCAGCATCAAGTGTCACGTCGAGCGCGAGATCCTCGAAGACGATCCGGAAGAGGGCCCCATGGTCACGGCCCAGCTCGACAAGATCTGGACGAAGTACACCGGAAACGAGCCGCCCTACGGCCTCCGCGATCCATCTATCGATGAGCGTCGGGTGCTGTTCGTGTGCGGCATCGACCGCATCGCCACCTTCGGTCGTCCGTAGACGCCGGTGGTCCCCAGCGCGACCATCGCGGTTGTCGGGGGCTCACTGGGAGGTTTGACCGCAGCCCTGCTTCTGCGTGATCTCGGGCATGACGTCACGATCTACGAAAGGTCGGGACACAAGCTCGAGCAACGTGGAGCAGGGCTCGGTTTCCTCCCGGACGCCTCCCGATACCTCGTCGAACGGTGTGGTGTCGACATCGATGAAATCAGCACGCGAACGGACACCATTCGATACCTGAATCGTGACGGCTCCGTTGATCACGAGCGAGCAGTCACGTATCACTACACGTCGTGGTTCACGGTCTACGGCAGGTTGCTTGAGGAATTTGATTCCTCGCGCTATCTCACCGGTAAGGAGGCGGTCTCCCTACGCCTCGATGAGGATCACGGTGCTGTCGACTTCGCAGATGGCACCACCGTCGAGGCCGATCTCGTCGTGTGCGCGGACGGTGTGAACTCGGTGTTCCGTAGGGCGCTCCTCCCCGATGCCCAACGCGAATACTCCGGCTATGTGGCCTGGCGTGGAATGGTGCCCGAGTCGGAACTTTCTCCTACGACCCAACAAGCACTGAGTGACGCCATCACCTATGCGTTCTACGCCAATAGTCACATCCTCGTGTACCCGATTCCGAGTCCAAGCGGATCTGTTGCTCCGGGTGAGCGTCTAATCAACACGGTCTGGTACCGCAACTATGCGGCCGGTGGCGACTTCGACGATCTGATGACCGATGCAACAGGTCGACGTCACGATCCGACGTTGCCGCCTGGAGCAGCCCGCGAGGAGCACGTTGCTGAGATGCGCGCGCACGCTCGTGCCCGGCTGCCGGCGGTGGTGTCCGATGCGGTGGTTGCGGCGAAGGAACCATTCGTGCAGGCCGTCTACGACCTAGAAGTGGAACGGATGGCATTTGGCAGAGCATGCCTAATTGGCGATGCCGGTTTCGTGATGCGTCCGCACGCGGCCGCCGGCACCGCAAAGGCGGCAGCAAATGCCTGGGGGTTGGCGCAAGCGATGGAGGAGGCCGACTCCATCTCGGATGCCCTGAATGCATGGGAACCGGAGCAACTGCGCATCGGACGCGAGTTGGTTAGACGGACGCAACGATTGGGTTTCGCTTCTCAGATCGATGGTTCGTGGAATTCGCCAACAGACGATTCGCTTTTCCGATTGCGAGATGAGGGACCGTGAGTGCGGTGGACGTGGCCCAACGCATGCGGGAAGCAGCGGTGCGTTTTCTCGATTCACTCGACGCCGATCAACGCGCGCGAGCCCAACTCCCCTTCTACGACACGACGGAACGTGAAACCTGGTTCTACACACCGACCGATCACGGCGGGCTTCCACTTTCGGCAATGATGCCGGCGCAGCAGAAGTACGCCCACATGCTGCTCGCCGAAGGGCTTTCCGAACCTGGCTACAACACCGCGGCTGCGATCCTTGGCCTGGACAACATGCTGGACCGCCTCGAAGGCTTCATCCGCGATTGGGGACGCGAACGCGGCCGCGATCCGGGCCTCTACTACTGGCGAGTCTTCGGTGATCCGACAGGCGATGAGCCATGGTCATGGCGAGTCGGTGGCCATCACATTTCCGTCCACCACACGATTGTGGGAGGCGAGGTGGCGGGTAGCACTCCGTTGTTTCTCGGCGCGGATCCTGCACGCGCACCGCTGTTGGGCCCGCACCCGAACCGGCCGCTTGGTGCTTACGAAGACCTTGCTCATGAGCTAATGGCGTCGCTGTCCGATGAGCAGCGGCGAATCGCGGTTGTGACCGACGTCGCCCCGACGGACATCGTCGGTGCCAATCGCTCCACCTTCGGTGACGATGACCTTCCCATCCCGCTGCCCGATCTGTGGCGCGGCAGGCTTCCCGACCCGTGGCACCAACTCACGATCGATGTCCAAAACGGTGCGGATGAGCTCGCTGGCGTCACGCCGGAGAACCTCGACGCGGTTCGACTCACCCGAGAGCCACGTGGGTTGCCGCTGGGCGAGCTCGATGGTGGGCAGCAAGACTTGGTGCGTTCGCTGTTCGACTTGTATGCGGACAGGCTTCCCGGTCCGCTCGCTGATATCGAACGCAATAAGTACGAGGGAGTTCGACTCCATGAACATTCATTGCTGTGGGCCGGGAGCCATCGCCCCGGCGATCCCTACTACTACCGACTCCAGGGGCCGAATCTGATGGTGGAGTGCGACAACACTCAGCGCGCGGCTAACCACATCCACACGGTATGGCGGGATCCGTATCGGGACTTTGGGCGCGATCCGCTAGCCGAGCACTATCGCCGGCAACACGCGTAAGCCTTCTACTGGTCGCGCCACAACCAGGCGGCGCCCCGCACGCCACTGGAGTCACCGTGCACCGATCGCACGACGGGCGTGATGAATACCGGCGAGAAGGTCCACCGTGCAATCGCCGCGGGTAGTTGCTCCTCGAGTTCCGGAATATTGCTCATGCCACCACCGAGGACGAACACATCGGGGTCGAGTGAATTGACCACCACGGACAGTCCGCGGCCGACCCTGTCCACGTAACGCTCCCACGCAGCAACGGCCGCCGGCTCCCCTTCACGCATCCGCTCCGCGATGTCGGCCGGCAGCAGATCCCTCTCGCCACCGCCGCGCACGTAATCGCGCGCGAACGAGTAACCGGAGACCCACGTCTCCATGCACCCTCGCTTGCCGCAGTAGCAGTCATCTCCTGGTTGCTCCTCGGCCGATGCGTACGGAAGTGGGTTGTGTCCCCAGTCGCCCGCCGAATTGTTGGGCCCGTGATGAGCCTTGCCGTCGATGGCTACCCCGGCCCCCGCACCGCTGGCGAGGATTACTCCGAAGACCACGCGGTATGCGACACCCGCTCCATCGATTGCCTCGGATGCGGCGAAGCAGTCGGCATCGTTAACGATCCTCAGTGGGCGATCAAGAACCCGGTGCAAATCCTCGGCCACAGGCTGACCGTTGATCCAGGTGGAACTTCCACCTTTGCCGAGCCCCGTCGTTGGATCGAGAGAACCGGGAATGCCGATGCCCACCAGTGCACCGGTACCTAACTGCCCCTCGGCTTCGTCGACCAGCGCACGAACCGTCGCGAGGCACCCCTGGTAATCGCCTCGGGGAGTGGGTCTGCGCTCACGAAGTAACTCGTTGCCGGCCTCGTCGAGGGCAACGATCTCGATTTTCGTTCCACCCCAGTCCACACCAATGAACACGGGCATACCCTAGGCAGCCACGTCACCGGTTGAAAGACACCGACGACGAAAAGCGACGACGAAAGTAGCGAGGGAGGGAGCGTGATGGATCAACACACGCGCCTCCTAGTCAAGGTCTCTCGTCTCTACTTCGAGCGAGATATGAAGCAGCAGGAGATTGCGAACGCACTTGCCATCTCCCAGGCGCGAGTGTCGCGTCTGATCAAAGAGGCCAAGGAACGCGGGATCGTTCGCTCCGTCGTTGTTGTCCCGACAGGTGTGCATTCTGAACTCGAAGATGAGTTGGAATCGCGCTTGTCGTTGACCCAAGCGGTGGTGGTCGATACCGACGATGCCCGATCGGTGGAACAGGCTCTCGGGACAGCCACAGCCGATTACCTCGCTTCGACTCTCACCGGTGATGCAGTGATCGGTGTGTCCACGTGGAGCGGCTCGCTTATCTCCGCTCTTCAATCGATGCGGCCGGCTTCCAAGCACATGGCTCGGTCGGTCATCCAGATGTTCGGTGGCGTGGGCAACCCCGATGTGCAGTTCGAGGCGACTCGGTTGACCAGTGATCTTGCACGGGTGCTCGGTGCCGAGCCGCAATTCGTGCCGGCACCGGCAGTCGTGGGTAACGAATCAACGGCTCGTGCACTCGAAGAGGATCCCGATGTCCGCGCGGTCATTGAGCAGTGGTCCCAAATTTCGGTGTCGCTCGTTGGCATCGGCGCTCTTGAGCCGTCGCCGCTCCTGGCACGCAGCGGTAACGCGGTGACGGATGAGGAGATGCACGAATTGAGTAGCCACGGCGCGGTGGGTGATGTGTGTCTGCGGTTCTTCAACCAGTCGGGCGAGCCCATCGAGAGTTCTTTCAATCGCCGGGTGATTGGGATGTCCGCCGACGCCATTCGCGCGGTGCCGCGACGGATCGGCGTCGCCGGCGGGGCTTCCAAGGTCGATGCGATTCGAGCCGCCGGCCTGGGGGGATGGATCTCGGTTCTGATCACCGACGTGGATACCGCCCGAGCGTTGACGCAGTAGCGGCACCCTGAAAGACTGAGGTCTGAATTATTCGTATGTGAATGGATATTCATGGACTCTCGTGAACGCGCTCGACTGACCCGAACCCACGTACTGCGCACCATCTCCGGTGCCGGTCTCGGGCACGTGGGTGGGGATTTCTCGGTCACTGACATCCTCGCTGTGCTCTATTCGGATGTACTGCGCTTCGATCCGGCGAATCCACAGTGGCCGGATCGCGATCGGTTCGTGCTGAGCAAAGGTCACGCTGCCGTTTCCTTCTATACGACTCTGGCGATGAGCGGCTACTTCGACCTCGACGAGTTGACGTCCTTCGCCGCAGAGGGATCGATGCTCAACGGTCACCCTGCCCGCGCGAAGGTCCCAGGAGTGGAGACCAGCACCGGACCCTTGGGTCACGGGCTTCCTGTCGCCGTGGGGATGGCCATCGGAGCACGAATTCGCGGTCAGCAATGGCGGACATTCGTGGTGACCGGCGACGGTGAACTCCAGGAAGGCTCTAACTGGGAAGCGGCGATGCTTGCCGGTCACCGGTCTTTGGGAAACCTCACGCTGATCGTCGACCGCAACCGGCTGCAGCAGGGCGCCCGCACCGAGGAGACCAACGCGCTCGATCCGCTTGACGCCAAGTTCGAAGCGTTTGGTTGGGAGGCTGTCGAAGTCGACGGTCACGATCACGAACAATTACGACGCGAACTCACTCGAACACACGACAAACCGCTTGTGGTCATCGCCAACACCACCAAGGGACGCGGTGTCTCGTTCATGGAGGATCTCGCCGTCTGGCATCACAAGGTTCCGAGCCCTGAGCAAGTCGATGCCGCACTCGTCGAGATCGGAACGAGTTCATGAACGCCGTGACTATGACCGACTGCCGAAAGCCATTTGCCGAAACCTTGATTGAGCTGGCGCGACAGGACGAGCGAATCGTCGCGGTCTGTAATGACTCCGTCGGCTCGAGCAACCTCGGTGAGTTCCAAACACTCTTTCCTGATCGACTCGTCAACGTCGGAATCGCAGAACAGAACATGGTCGGTGTTGGCGCTGGGCTTGCGAACGCTGGCCTTATTCCTTTCGTCTGCGGAGCTTCACCGTTCATCACTGGCCGAGCGCTGGAGCAGGTGAAAGTGGATGTCGCCTATAACCGCTCGCACGTGGTGTTGTGCGGGATGAGCCCTGGCTTTGCATATGGGGAACTAGGAGCCACCCATCACTCGATTGAGGACCTTGCTTGGCTGCGGGCCATTGATGGCCTGGACGTGGTTGTCCCAGCGGACGCGCGCCAGACTGCGGCCGCCGTGCGATGGGCGGCGACCAACAACGGTCCGTCGTTCCTGCGGATCTCGCGCACTCCCGTTCCAGAGATCAACGAGCGGGAAGACACAGACTTCAAGCCAGGAACATCGGAAACACTCCTTATTGGTTCCGATGCGACCATCATTGCCACCGGAACGATGGTCTGGCGGGCAATGGATGCAGCTCGTCAACTCGGTAACGAAGGCGTGTCGGTTGGGGTGATCAACATGGCGAGTATCGCTCCGATGGATGAAGCTGCGGTGGTTCGCGCCGCGCACACAACCCGACTGTTGGTCACCGTCGAAGAATCGGTCCCCCGAGGAGGCCTCGGCGGTGCCGTTGCCGAAGTGACCGCCCACTACTCACCGGTCCGGATGCGCATGCTCGGAACGGACACCTTCGCTCCCACGGGCAACGTCGAGGAACTCACCCGACACTTCGGTCTTGATTCCGAGTCGATAGCCGCGACGGTTCGAGCGGGCCTTGCCTAGCGAGGCGCTGATCGTCGCGCTTGATTGCGGGACGAGTTCGACCAAGGCGATCGCGGTCGACCGTGCCGGTCGTGTGCGTGCACGGGCCTCAGCGCCACTCGAGCTCCGCACCCCGGAATCAGGGTGGGTCGAGCACACGGTTGCCGATCTCCTCGGCAGCGTGGACGCCGCACTCGCCGAACTGCTCTCACGGATAGATCGAACAAGTGTCGTCGCGCTCGGGCTCAGTAATCAGCGCGAATCCCTCGCGCTGTGGAATCGGGAAACGGGCGAGCCGGTATCGCCTGTTCTCAGTTGGCAGGATCGCCGGGCTACCACGATCGCGAAGTCTCTTGGGAACTCTGGTCAGGCGGAGACCGTCAGAGGTATCAGCGGCCTACCCCTCGATCCCATGTTCTCCGCGGTCAAGGCAACGTGGCTGCTCGATACCTACGACGCCGATCGCTCTCGGGCTGCGTCGGGTGAACTGACGATGGGAACCGTCGACACACTCATCGTTCGTCACCTCACCGGTCGCGACGTCACCGAACCCGGTAACGCATCGAGAACGAGCTTGCTCGACCTCAGCACAGCGGACTGGAGTGACACCCTTCTCGACATTTTTGGTGTCCCGCGAGCCTGCTTGCCCACCATCGGTACGTCGGCTCGATCCGATCTCGTGGTCAACCGCGGGCCTCTCGTTGGACTGCCGGTCAGCGGAGTTGTCGGAGACTCGCACGCTGCGCTCTTCGCCCACAAAGGCTGGAGGTCGGGAGTAGCAAAAGCAACTCTCGGTACGGGCTCATCCGTGATGGCCGTCGTGGACTCCGACATAGATCACCCGGGGCTGTGCAAAACGATTGGCTGGCAGTTGCCGGACACTCAACCGGCCATGGCACTTGAGGCCAATATCTTGGCGGCGGGAGCCACGCTTGCCTGGCTCGCGGCGATCTTCAACACCACGCCGGAAGAGCTGGCCGATGAGGCAAGCGACACAACAGAGACAGTGATCGTTCCTGCCTTCAATGGCCTCGGCGCGCCCTGGTGGGACACGGACGCACGGGCCGTCATCGATGACCTATCGCTGTCGACCTCGCGCGCTGATTTCGCCCGCGCTGCCCTCGACAGCGTGGCCTGGCAACTTGGTGACGTCATCCAGGCATTCGCCGAAGCGCAGGTGTCACTGGACTCGCTGGTGCTCGACGGCAGCATGACGAACAATCCTTCGCTGGTGCAGAGCATCGCCAACGCCACTAGAACAAACATTGACGTTGCTGACGACCCCGATGGGTCGGCGAGGGGCGCCGCAGACTTGGCAGCGCTTGGCGCGGGCCTGATCACTCTTGAGGAGTTGGAAGGCCGCACCGGTGAATACCGAACAGTCACACCAAACATCGACGAAGCTCACTACGAGAAGAAGCGAAGCAGATGGAGTCAGGCGCTGGCGAAGGCCCGCGGATCGAAGGGAAGTGCGTAATGGCAGATTTCGAGTTTGGAACGGGTATCTGGGCGTTCGGGCAGTTTGTCGATCGATACGCCGGTGACGGCTACGGACCACCTCGCAGCACCGAGGAGATGCTCGATGCAGCGGCTCAGGTTCCTGGCCTGACCTACCTCGACATCAACGTTCCGTTCGCTACCGAAGGCCTATCGGCCACTGACGTTCGCGGCATGCTCGATGACCGCGGGTTGAAGTGCCGAGCCACCACGCCCCATATCTACATGCGCGAGTATCGGCGTGGTTCCTTCACGAACCCCGATCAGGACCTGCGCACTCGAACCCGAGCTCGGGTGGAGGAAGCCGTTGAGGCCGCGGCAATTCTTGGCGCGGGCTATGTGAAGTTCTGGCCCGGACAGGATGGGTACGACTTCCCCGGCCAGGTGAACTACGAACAGATCTGGAAGTACACGGTCGACGGCATACGCGAGATCTGTCAGGCGCACCCCGACGTCCAGTTCGCGATCGAGTACAAGCCAAAAGAGCCACGTATTCGGATGACCTTGGCGAACGCCCCCAAGACACTGCTCGCCATTCAGGAAACGGGCGTGGACAACTTGGGCATCGTCATGGACTTCGGCCACTCGCTCATGGCGGGTGAATCGCCCACCGAGTCACTCCTGATGATCAACCGTTACGGCAAGCTGACGTCAGCCGAGCTCAATGACAACTGGCGCGACTGGGATGACGATCTTCCCGTCGCCTCGGTGCATTTGTTCGAGACGATGGAATACATCATCGCCCTGCGCGACATCGGCTGGTCAGACCCGCTGCTGCTCGACCAGTTCCCCTTCCGCGAAGACCCTGTCGCCGCAGTTGCCCGCAGCATCGAGACCATCAAGATGCTTGATGCCGCATGCGCTCGCGTTGACCGTGGCGAACTAGTCAATGCTCAGAATGATCAAGACGCGCTGGAAGTTCAGCGGATCTACTGGAACGCACTCTTGGGGGCGAACGCGATCTCCTAGTCTCAACAAGCTTCAAGAAAGTTTGAAACTGCTGCATCCAATCGAGTCACTCCAGGCGAAGTACAGACAGAAGCCGTACGACGCTCCGGTTCGTGCGCAGACGAGATTGGAAGCACAATGAGGAATTCAGTAGCAAAGCTCGGTGCAGTTGCTGCGGCGTCTGTCTTCGTCGCTGGAGCCGTTGCCACGGCACCCGCAGCGCAAGCGATGGATGGCAACACGAGCCTGGCAAGCGTGCTCGATGTCGGTAACGCAAAGTTTGACAAGTCAGGTAGTGACTTTGACATCTTGACCAAGGCCGCGGAGGCTGTCCTCGCCGCAAAGCCTGATTCGCCGGTCGCACTCCTCGCCGACGGTGACACCGAATTGACGGTCTTCGCTCCGACGGACAAGGCATTCAAGAACTTGGCCTCTGCTCTGGCTGGTCACAACATCTCCAGTGAGTCGGATGCCTTCGACGCAGTCGCGGGACTTGGTATCGATACCGTCGAGACGGTATTGCTCTACCACGTGATTCCTGGTGCAACCATCGAGTCACCCGATGCTCTCGAGGCGAACGGTGCTGTTTTGGCCACCGCAGCCGAGGGCAAGAACACCAAGGTCCTCGTGTCCGATGATCCGTCGATTCGGCTTCGGGACTACGCACCGAAGTTCAAGAACGCCAAGGTGATTCTGTCCGCCGTTGATATCAACAAGGGCAACAAGCAGGTTGCGCACGCAGTCGATGCAGTGATGCTTCCGTTCGCTCCGTAGCGTGTCTTCCCCGCGCCGATGGCCTCCTCGCTCCGCGAGAGAGGCCATCGGCCTTGTGTGACTGTCAACTATTGCGAAGGA
>CAJXUJ010000026.1 GCA_913061025.1 uncultured Actinomycetes bacterium
GCACCATGACACTCATGCCCGCTAGTGAATTCGCCCAGACATCCATCGCCGCACCAGGCATCATCGGTGTTGATTGGGAAGAGCGGGTCGATTACGCCCGCCTACGGGATTATCGACTTAGTCGGGCCCGCCAGGCGCTGGAAGCAAGCGACCTCGGTGCACTCCTCGTCTTCGAGTCTTCGAACATCCGCTACCTGACCGCCACCCACATCGGCACCTGGGGCTACAACAAGACCGAGCGCTGGGCCCTGCTGACCCGCACCGGCGAGCCGTGGATCTGGGACTTCGGCTCTGCCGCCAAAAACCACCGCATGTATTCGCCATGGCTCAAGCCCGAGCAGTCCAATGGTGGCAACAACGGTCTCCAAGGAGCGATCGCCCCAACGTCGGGGCTTCCTAAGGGAACCGCCCAGCAGATCGCCTCGATCCTCAAGGAGGAAGGCGTTGCGGGAATGCCTCTCGGCGTGGACGTCATCGAGATGCCGATGCTTCGCGAACTGGAGGCCGCCGGCATCGAGGTCAAGGATGGCCAACAGGTCATGCTCAACGCCCGTGAGATCAAGAACCAGGACGAGATCCTGCTCCTCAACCAGGCCGCTGCGATGGTCGACGGCGTTTACCAAGACATTTTCGAGGCACTAAAGCCCGGCGTTCGGGAAAACGACATCGTGGCGCTGGCGACGAGTCGACTGCTGGAGATGGGATCCGAGCAGGTCGAGGCCATCAACTCCATTGCCGGAGAGCGCTGCTCACCGCACCCCCACGTCTTCTCCGACCGCCTCATCCGCCCCGGCGACCAGGCCTACTTCGACATCATCCACGCCTTCAACGGCTACCGGACCTGCTACTACCGAACCTTCGCCGTGGGCCGCGCGACCAATGCCCACCGCGACGCGTACAAGAAGGCACGCGAACTCATCGACACCGCCATCAACCTGGTGAAGCCCGGCGTGACGACCGACCGCATTGCGGCCCTGTGGCCCAAGGCCGAGGAATTCGGCTTCTCCTCGGAGATGGAAGCCTTCGGGCTCCAGTTCGGTCATGGCCTAGGTCTCGGCTTGCACGAACGTCCGGTGATCAGCCGCCTGAACTCGCTAGAGAACCCCGTCGAGATCAAGCCGGGAATGGTGTTCGCCCTCGAGACCTACTGGCCAGCGAGCGACGGACACTCGGCCGCGCGCATTGAGGAAGAGCTCGTGGTCACCGAGGACGGTGCCGAACTCCTGACCCTCTTCCCCGCGGAAGAACTGGTCGTCACGAACCCGTACTAAAGATCTCCGGATGGCGCGCCAGTTCTTTGCGCGTCCGGCGGATGTGACCGAGTAGGTACAACTCGGCGTCGTCGGCGTCCTGACGTTCGATGGCCTCCATGAGTAATCGATGTTCGGCGTTGACGATCCACGCTCGGCCCGGCCCCGAAACGCTCATGAACGCCCTGCGGTAATGCTGCGTCGCATTCCACAGTCGGGTCACCGAGGACATCAGATGTTCGTCGGTGCATCCGGTGTAGGTGGCCATGTGGAACTCGCGGTCAAGAACAAGGAATTCCGCAACGTCGACGCCCTGCTCGATACGTTGCTGAATAGCCTCGATCTCGGCGATCTCTGCAGAGCCGAGCTTGCCCATACTCTCGACGAGGGCGAGGGGCTCCAGCCGCTCGCGCATGCGATAGAGGGTCTCGACCTCACCCGGATCGAGGACCGGAACTCGGGCGCCCTTATTCGGCTCGGTCTCGACCAGCCCTTCGGCCGCGAGCATCCGGAGGGCTTCACGGACCGGTAGGCGGCTCCCGCCGAGTCTTTCCGCGATGTCTTCCTGACGAAGGCGCTGACCCGGCGGGATAGTCCCGTCCAGGATGTCCGCGCGTAGGGCCGCCGCGATGCGAGAACTAGCAGCGTTGTTCGAGGGTGTTTCCGTCATGAACTAGGCGAACCGTTCCGGGTGATGGTCGAAGGCCTTTCCATTCGGGTAGGAGACCAGCTCGAACTGCAGTCCCCACGGGGCAAGGAAGTACACCCAGCGTTGCCCCTCGCTCGCGTTCTTGCTGACGGTGGGATCCCCCAGCACCCGAACTCCCTTGTTCTTCAGGTACTCGACGGCCTCATCGAGATCGTCAACGTAGATGGCCACGTGGTGCCCGCCGATATCGGAGTTCTTCGGAACCTCGGTTCGCTGATCGGGGGCCTGGTATTCGAACACCTCGAAAACCGCCTGCCCGCCGAGGCGGAAGAAGTGGAGCTCACGCATGAGCGTTCGGGGATGCACGTTCAGATGCTCGAGCATCCAGTCGGAGTCGTCGTGCACGTACGGACCCAGCTTGTACATGTACTCGCAACCGATCACATCCACCAGGAACTCGTGGGCTTCATCAAGGTTGGGAACGGTGAGACCGATGTGGTCAAGGCGGCGCACGCCGGGCAGTGCCATGGGTGGGTCCTTTCGTCGTTGGGCCCATTATGGATCCAAAATGACCAATGTAGGGGACAAAAATGGGAATTAGGGTTGTCAATGGATCCAATCCATGCCACGCTCCCCCCATGAGCAACCGCGAAAACCTGACCCCGGACGCCCCCTGGATCCAGATTTCCACGACCGAGGCCGACTGGGATGCCGCCGAGCCTTCGTTGCTGACCTCGATGCTCAGCCAGCTCGTGCTGATTCGGACCTTCGAGGAAGCCGCACTCGAACTCGCGGCCGAGGGCAATATCCACGGTCCCGCGCACTCCAGCATCGGCCAGGAGGGTGGCGCCGTCGGTTCGGTGCTGCCGCTTACGAGCGCCGACACCGTCAACGGGTCACACCGCGGCCACCACCAGTTCGTCGCGAAGGTGCTCGCTCACGTAGCCCCCGAGGGCATCGACCCCCGCGCAGACTTCCCGGCCGCCGTCGGCGATGTCCTGCTCACCACGATGGCCGAGATCTGCGGACTCGACCGCGGCTTCAGCCATGGTCGTGGCGGCTCGATGCATCTGCAGTGGGAGGAAGCCGGCGCCATCGGGACCAACGCGATCGTCGGTGGCGGAGTTCCGCTGGCCGCGGGTTCGGCCTGGTCGCACAAGCACGCGGGTACGGACAACGTCGCCGTTACCTACTTCGGTGACGGTGCCGCGAATATCGGGTCGACTCTCGAAACCTTCAACCTGGCCGCAGCCTGGGACCTACCACTGTGCTTCTTCGTCGAGAACAACCTTTACGCCGTCTCTACCCACGTGTCCGAGGTCACCGGTGAGCCTCGGCTCTCGGCCCGTGGTCCTGGCTTCGGGATGGCCAGTTGGAAGGTCGACGGCATGGATCCGTTGGCTGTCTACCTGACGATGCAAGACGCACTCGCCCACATGCGCAGCGGGAAGGGCCCGGCCCTCATCGAGGCGGACGTCTACCGCTTCTTCCATCAGAACGGTCCCTTCCCTGGAAGCGCCTTCCGCTACCGCACCAAGGAGGAGGAAGCCCACTGGCGTAGTCGCGATCCGATCGACCAGGTTTCCTCGCACCTGGTTCGCCGCGGAATCCTCACCGAAGAACAGGTGGCCGACACAACCAAGCGCGCAAAGGCCTTGATGGCCGAGATCCTCGGCGAGTTAACCGAGCCGGTTCCCGGAGGCAAGCCCGACGAGCGTCGGATCAAGCAGAGCGAATGGCCCGACCCGGCATTCGTCGACGTCGGCGTCCGCGGAGACCTCAGCGAGCTCGAGGGCCTTCGCTTCGAGGACGAGGATTCGAGCACCGCGGAACTCGCGGAGGTCAAGTTCATCGATGCCGTCGCCGGCGTAATGAACCGACGAATGGAGACCGACGATCGCATCGTCGTTCTCGGCGAGGACATCCACCGGCTCAATGGCGGAACCAACGGAGCCACCCGCGGGCTGAAGGATCGATTCCCCGACCGCATTCTCGGCACCCCCATCAGCGAAAACGCCTTCACCGGCCTCGGCGGCGGGATGGCCCTCGACGGCCGCTACCGACCCGTCATCGAGTTCATGTACGCGGACTTCATGTGGGTTGCGGCCGATCAGCTGTTCAACCAGATCGGCAAGGCACGGCACATGTTCGGAGGCGACGGAACCGTTCCCGTCGTCCTGCGGAGCAAGGTCGCGCAGGGCACCGGTTACGGGTCCCAGCACTCGATGGATCCGGCGGGAGTGCTGTCGACCAACCCAGGATGGCGCATCGTGGCTCCGTCAACTCCGTTCGACTACGTGGGACTGATGAACACTGCGCTTGCTTGTGATGATCCTGTAGTAGTCCTCGAACACGTGGACCTCTACACCAGCACCGGCATCGGTCCTGTCGAGGACTACGACTACTACCTCCCGGTTGGGAAGGCGGCCATTCGCCGAAGCGGCAACGACGTCACGATCATCAGCTACCTGGCGATGACCCAGTACGTGCTCAAGGCCGTTGAGGAAGTCGGGAACATCGACGCCGAGGTCATCGACCTGCGGTGGCTCGATCGCGCCAGCATCGACTGGGACACCATCGGCGAAAGTATTCGCAAGACCAACAACGTCCTCATCGCCGAGCAGGGTGCTCGCGGAACGTCCTACGGCGGTTGGCTGGCCGATGAGATCCAGCGTCGGTTCTTCGACTGGCTCGACCAACCCGTCCAACGGGTCACCGGCGGCGAAGCCTCGCCGAGCATCAGCAAGGTGCTCGAGCGGGCCGCGATTGCACAAGACCCCGAGGTCGTCGAGGCCCTGCGCGCGATGGACCTGAATGGAACGGAGGCCGACAATGGCTGAGTTGCTACGGATGCCGGAAGTGGCGGCAGGTGCGACGAGTGCGGTCCTGTCCCAGTGGCCAATTGAGGTCGGCTCGTCGTTCTCGTCCGGCGATGTCATCGCCATCATCGAAACCGACAAGGCCGTCGTTGATGTCGAGGCGGAAGCCGACGGCACACTCGTCCACATCGTGGCTACGGACGGTGAAGAGGTCGCGATCGGTGATCCCATCGCCCTCATCGCCGGACCCGGCGAAACCGTCGAGGACGTTGACGCAACCCTGGCCAGCCTCGGAGTCAGCGAGAGTTCACCTGCTACTCCCGCCTCCTCCCCCGCGTCAACCGACACTGCGGCGGCGCCACAGGCTGCCTCCTCCCCCGCTGCCGCTTCGGCTCCAACCCCCACGACGGTGGATGAAACTACGGCTTCTCACGGCCGGCTCTTCGCCAGCCCGATCGCGCGTCGTTTAGCCAAGGAAGCTGGACTAGCGCTCGCGGGTATCACCGGAACGGGCCCGGGCGGACGTATCCGTCGCAGAGACGTCGAGGCGGCCATCGCTTCGGGCACCGCCGCACCAGCTCAGTCGGCTTCGGCACCAGGAGCCCCCACAGCGCCGGGTGTGGCAGCCGAGTTCACCGAAACTCCCCACTCTCGCCTGCGCAAGGCGATCGCAACGAGGCTCGTCGAGAGCAAAACCACGGCCCCGCACTTCTACCTCCGCGGATCGGCTCGCGTGGATCGACTCATGGCCCTGCGTGCCGAGATCAACGAGGGCGAAGAGTTGCGCGTCTCGGTCAACGATCTCGTCCTCAAGGCGGTCGCGGTTGCCCACACCCGGGTGCCGGCGATGAACGTGATCTGGACAGCCGATGCCCTGCGTCAGTTCTCCGGCGTGGACATCGCCGTCGCGATTGCTACCGACACCGGACTGGTCACACCCGTGTTGCGCGGAGTCCAAAACCTGTCGATTCGTCAGATCGCCGAGGCCACCAAGGACTTCGCAGCACGGGCGCGGTCAGGTGGTCTGAAGCAAAACGAGCTCGAGGGTGGCTCGACATCGGTCACCAATCTCGGCATGTTCGGCACCGAGGACTTCGACGCCATCATCAACCCACCGCACTCGTCGATCCTCGCCGTCGGGGCAGCCAAGAAGCAGCCCGTGGTGGCTGGCGACCAGATCGAGGTGGGGTCGGTCATGAAGGTGTCCCTGTCCGTTGACCACCGACCGATCGATGGCGCAACGGCCGCCGAATGGATGCGCGAGTTCACCGCGCTGCTCGAGCAGCCAGCCAAGATCCTGGCCTAGGAACGAGCCCAGTACTCCTCGCTGGACTTCGTCTCCGCGAGGGCGTCTGCGCTTTCGAACCCGGGGGCCATCGACGCGGCAGTGCCCGCCAGGTACTGGTGGTGGTCGATCCCCAGCAGCCGGATCCAACTCTGCTGTCCGAAGGTGAGTCCGATCGCGCAGCCGAGTTCCACGAGCTGTTCCTCGGAGAAGAATCTATGGAGTTCTTCCCACATAAATTCCTCGTCGACGCTGGCCGGACCCCAGGCGATGGCTTGCGCGTATCGAAGGGCCGCCTTCTGCTCAGGGGTGTAAACGTCTGATGTCTCGAAGTTGAGCAGATCGTCGTACTGCATCTCTTGCAGTCCCGCGGCAGTCGCCTTCTCGCTGCGCTGGTTACCGCAAAATTCACAGGTGACAGTCCGTGAGATGTACACGCGGCACAGTTCCTTCACAGAATGGTCGACGACCCCCGAATGGAACAACTTCTTCCACGAATCGGCGAAGAACCAGAAGGAATCGTTCGAATGCGCTCGTACCGCCGATGATTCGGGGCGGGGCGTCCCGTGTTCGGCGCACCTGATCAACTCGGCCTGCATGTCGGCATCGACCTGTTCGAAGGGGACGTACGAAATCCGCTGTGGCATGAAGACCCTCCTAGTTCGGCCCCGTAATAGACCAATCATGGCCCACGGCAGTAGTCTTGTGCAATCGATTGTTGTACGTTCAGGGAGCAAGCGTGTCGGAGACCTTCACGGTGGTCGTCAACGGTGTGCAGCGCTCGATCGACGCCGATCCCTCCACCGCGCTGCTGTGGGCGCTGCGCGATGCGTGGGGGTTGACTGGAACGAGGTTCGGCTGCGGCGCGGGTTCCTGCGGAGCATGCACCGTGTGGGTTGATGGAGTACCGACGCACTCGTGCGACACCCCACTCTGGTCAGTCGCCGGCAAGGACGTCACAACCGTTGAGGGACTCACCGAGCAAGGACCCCATCCGGTGCAGGAGGCCCTGATCGCTCACCAGGCCGGACAGTGCGGCTACTGCCTATCGGGAATCGTGATGCGAAGTGCTGCGGCCGTGGATGAAGCCCGCGCTGCCGGAAAGCCGTTGGCCGAGGACGACGTTCGGCAATGCCTGGACGGTCACCTGTGTCGATGCGGGGCCCACAATCGGATCGTGCGTGCCATCGTCGAAGCGTCGGAGGGCTGACATGTCGAGCCCGTCTCTGTCGGCAAATCCGCTGCTGTCCACCTGGTTGGACTTCGACACTCCGGGCCGGGTCACCGCGCACATGGGCAAGTCCGAGCTCGGTCAGGGAGTGGACACCGTGATGGTCCAGGTGGTCGCCGACACCCTGGGCGTCGATGCCGCGCGCATCGACATCAAGGCGCCCGACACCGCCACCGGACCGGACGAAAACTTCACGGCCGGATCTCTGTCCGTTCCCCACTCCGGTACCGCGCTACTCCTCGCTGCCGCCAATGCCCGTCAGTTGTTCCTCGCTGCTGCTCGAGAACACCTCGGAAATTCGGACGTCACACTCGAGGATGGAACCTTCCGCTCGGCGGACGGATCGATCAACTACTGGGATTTGAACGTCGACACTCACGTGGAAATAGACGCCGATATTCCGCTGCCACCGAGCAGCGGGACCATTGGCTCATCTCTCTCGCGCATCGATCTAGAAGCCAAGATCACCGGTCAGCCGAGTTACCTATCCGATGTTCGATTGCCCAACATGGCGTACGGGCGAGTGATCCGGCCGGCATTTCGTGGAGCCGTCGGAGTCGACATCAACCGTGAGGAATTCCTGCAGCGTCCCGGCGTGGTGGACGTCGTCGTTGACGGCGCGTTCCTCGCGGTTATCGCAGACACCGAAATCGTTGCGATCGAAACCGCAGCGGAACTCGGCACCACTGCCGAATGGAGGGGTGAACCCTCTGACCTAACGGACGATGGAGTTTGCGGATTCCTCACCACGGTCGAAACCGACGAGACTCTCCTGGCAGAAGGTGAAGGCGTCCACGTTGAGGCTGCCACGCATAGCGCCCAGTATTCACGGCCCTTCATTGCTCACGCTTCTATCGGACCCGCCACCGCGCTTGCGCACTTCGACGGCACTGTCCTGGAGGTGTGGAGTCACACCCAGGGCGTGTATCCGCTGCGTCGGGATCTCGCCCGGGCGCTGAACATGGATGAGGCCGATGTTCGCGTCCGTCACTTCCAAGGAGCGGGCTGCTACGGCCATAATCCCGCCGACGACGCAGCTTTCGATGCCGCCTACCTCGCACTTCGCGTGCCGAATCGTCCTGTTCATGTCACCTGGACGCGAGAAGACGAACTCGGATGGGGTCCGTTCGGTCCAGCCATGGTCGTCTACATCTCCGCAGCGACCGATGATGACGGTCGAATAACCGCGTGGTCCTGGGACGGATTCGGCAATGGACACTCCTCACGGCCGAGCACGCTCCCGACCCCGTCGTTGCTCGGCTACTCGCACCTCTCGAACAAGCCGGCCATTCCACCTTCAGGGGATCCACCACTGGCGGCGGGCGCTGGAACGGGACGCAACTCGATACCCGGCTACGACATCCCGTCCGTTCGGGCCCTCGCGCATCGGGCGCTCGAGATGCCCGTGCGCGCCTCGGCCATGCGATCGCTCGGCGCCCACATGAATGTCTTCGCCATCGAATCCCACATCGACGATCTCGCTCGACAGCACGGCATTGACCCGCTCGAGTATCGACTCGAGCACTCGAGCGACCCCCGGGCCCGAGCCGTCATCGAAACAGTCGCCGCGCAGGCCGGCTGGGGCACACCCGTTGCCGAGGACCGTGGACGCGGCATCGGGTACGCCCGCTACAAGGGGCTCGGAGCCTGGTGCGCGGTGGTTGCGGAGGTAGAGGCCATCGAAGAGGTACGGGTGACCGGTCTGTGGATCGCGGTGGACTGCGGGCGCGTCATCAATCCCGATGGTGTCGAGAATCAAATCGAAGGCGGGGCTCTTCAGTCCCTGTCTTGGACCTTGAAAGAACGCGTGCGGTTCAGCAACGGAGTGGTCACCAGCAACACCTGGGAGGACTACCCCATCGTGACGTTTTGCGAGGTTCCCCCCGTTCACACGACCATCATCGACCGACCCGAGGAGAAGTGGCTCGGTGCGGGCGAAGCCTCCATGGGTCCGACGGCCGCCGCCATCGGCAACGCCATCGCGGACGCACTCGGCGTACGGGTCCGCGACCTCCCCATCACCAGCGACGCCATCGTCGCCGCCATGGGTGACTAGCCGGGGAAATCCAGACCGAGGTCCTTCATCATCACCATCGCGGCATTGCGCCCCGGCGAACCGGTGATCGATCCTCCGGGGTGCGTGGTTCCACCGGTTTGATAGAGGCCTGGGATCGGCATGGCGTGTGCAGCCCACCCGGGAGCTGGGCGCAGCGGCCCGCTGAAGGGAACACCCTTGTCACCGCCGTGCGCACACCCATTGATCATGTGCGGGTTCCAACGTTCGATGTCGAGCGGACTCTTCACGATCCGGGCTTCGATATTGCTGGGAGTGATGTTGGGAACCGCGGTGGAGACGTACTCCACCATCGCATCGGCGTGCTGTTCCTTGGCGTCATCCCAGGATGTGTGTCCGTAGGGAGCAACGTGCGAGGCCGGGACGAGAATCTTGACCGTCTGCTTGCCCTCGGGAGCTCGCGATGGGTCAACGATGCTCGGTGTGGCAACCAGTGTCCACGCAGATCCGGTGACGGGCTTGCGGTCGCGAATGTCTCGAATCTGTTCGACCACTTCGTGCGGCCACAAAGCCAAGCCACTGCTGACAGCGGTGTCCTCCGGCGTCTTTCCCTTGAAGGTGGGCACCTCATCCATGACAAGGAAAGCCGCAAAGAGCGGAATGCCGATGTCGTAGGTCTCGACGCCGTACGTGAAGCCCTCGCCCCACGCTTCCGCGGGTGCCATGTCGATCAGATGCTTGACGTGAATCGTGGACAAAACAGCGTCCCTGCCGATGAACTGACGACCGTCGGTTGCTTCGATCCCGACGCAGCGATCCCCATCGAGGAGAAGCCGACTCACCGTCGTGTTGCAGTGAATCGTCCCGCCGTTTTCTTCGATGACCGCGACGAGCGCATCGGTGAGCTTGCCCGATCCCCCGAGCGGAATCGTCCAACTGCGCTTCTGCCGGCCGCCCATGATCGAGTAGGGCAGCACACCGGAACCGGGGAGATCTACCGATCCGAACGTCTGGCAGGCCTCCCACAGAAGGAAGGCCTGGATGTGTTCCTCGGTGAACTCGTGCATGATCACGTCCACCGCGCTCAACGCACGGCGTCGACGCCAGACGCTGCCGTTGGGTAACTCGTCAAGGAGTTGATCGAGAGACGGACCCCACCCGATTGGTGTGTTGTTCGCCTTTCCGAAGGCGACCTTCGCCCGCTCCCAGTCCTCGAGGAACTCGAGGTAGTAGTCGGCATCGCGCTGGCTGAACCGAGCGAACTCCGCATGCGTTCGCTCGGGGTCGAGGTACATCGCAACCTGCTCACCATCGGGCATTGCCACACGGGCAACCGGGTCAGGGTCGACGTACTCGAGTCCAAACTTCGAGACGAGTCCGAGGGTGTCGTCCTTGATCACAGGATTCGACTGGATGATCGTGTGGCCGGTCGAGCAGGAGTCCATAAAGAAGCCCGGAAGGTACTCCTCGGTCGCTACTCCCCCACCGGGAATCGGGCGCGCATCGACGATGGTCACGCTCTTGCCGGCCTTTGCCAGGTACGCGGCCGCGATGAGAGCGTTGTGACCGGCTCCGGCAACAACTACGTCCGATTCAAGAACGTCAGCCATTGATGGGCTCCACCTGCCAACGGATGTCGAGTCGTACCCCCGCATCCTTCATGAGGTTCATGACAGGGCACCGAGCTTCCACTTCCTCTACCAGTTCCTCAAGTTTGTCCTGACTGCTGGGCGAGAACACCCGAGCGTTCAGCTTCACCGTCTGGAAGTGGGGGCGCACCGACCTGTCACCGCTGCGGCCGCGAATATCGATGGTGCACGCCGCCTCGAACTCAATGCGCTCGTATGGGAATTCGAATTCCGTTGCGGTCCGCCGGAAGGTGACCGCCTCGCAGCCACACAGCGCTCCGAGGACAGACTGCAGGGGCGTGGGGCCCGAGCCTCCACCACCCGCAGCAGCAGGCTCGTCGGTGACTTGGACTCCAGCCTCGGCATAGTCGAGGACCGTACGCATCGTCGCGTGAGTGACCCCGGCAACCTGCCGGCGTCGAATGAACTCTCCCTGCGGCTCTTCCATGTTTATTCCGGATCCAGTCCGTCGGTGACGTCCGCGTTCTCGCTCTTCAACTCAATACCCGCATTGGCAGCAGCGATAAGGAGCAACGTGGCGAAGTCATCCTGCGCGTATCCGTGACCGATGCTCGATTCGACGATGTCTCGAGTTAGGCCGGTGATCGGCATCGGGACTTCGTGCTTGCGAGCCTCCGCTAGGCCGAGATCAAAATCCTTGCGCAGCAGGACCGGAGTGAAGGTCGGGTGGAAGTCGAGATTGACCATCGCCGGGGTCTTGTACTGGCTGAAGATGCAGCCCATGACCGAGTTGTTGATGAACTCCATCACGGCCTCTCGCTTGACCCCGGCTTTCTCACCGAGAACAAGGATCTCTGC
>CAJXUJ010000027.1 GCA_913061025.1 uncultured Actinomycetes bacterium
ACGAGTCGGTCGAATGACCGACGGTCCGCGGAAGTGACCCCCGAATCGTCAGGCATCTTCTAACCGATAGCCGACCTTCACCGTGACCTGGAAATGATCGACGTCGTTGTTGCGAACGTATCCGCGAACCTGCTGGACTTCGAACCAGTCCACGTGCTGGTGGTTAGCGCCGGCTCGCTTGACGGCATTGCGGACGGCGGCCTCGATCGACTCGGGTGAGGTTCCCACCACTTCACTAATTCCGTACACGCGGTCCGACATCGACTACTCCAGCTCTATGACGTGGCTCACCTCGGCGGGCGGCCCGGACGATTGGGGTTTACCTTATTGGAGTGTCTGAGCCGACCCACAGCATTACGAGTGCGCAGCACTCCCTCAGCAGTGAGCAGTCGGGCCGTACCCGCAAGTACCTCATATCTATGGGCATTCGCACCGCCTGCGTGATTGGCGCCATCTTCATCCCAGGCTGGCCCCGCTGGGTCCTCATCGCTGGAGCGGTCGTGCTGCCGTACTTGGCCGTCGTCATCGCCAATAGCGGAGGGTCCCGCAAGGGAACCACCCTGACCGAGGTGCAGCCGCAGCCCCACCTCGCACTGCCGGCATCGGGGAAAGCGATCGAGGGCGTCGTCATTGTGGACGACGATGCGCGCTCGACGCAGCCCTAGTTAGACAAACGACCCACCCCAGCCCGGTTCTAGAGTGGACCCGTGCTTGTCGCGCTTCGCACCCGTCGGTGGCAGGGATTCACCGCCCTGGTTCTGGTGGCGATCATTGCCTTCGGACTGCTGAGCCGCTGGCAGTGGTCTCGGGCGGAAGAGAAGCGAATCGCGCAGCAGGAACAGGAACTTGCCGATCAGCAGGCCATCGTCCCCGCGGCCGGCGAGGCACTACCGGAGTACACGGCGGTGGAGCTCTCGGGTACCTACGATCCGGAGAGCACCCGCCTGGTTCGACAGAGGCCCCTCGAGGGGCGTAACGGCTATTGGGTTCTAGAGCTTCTGAAGTCCACCTCCGGTGACGTCTGGGTGATGCGTGGCTGGCTGCCCGCAGGTACTCGAACAGACGAATCCCCCGATGTTCCCGCCGTGGACGGTCCAGTCACCGTCGAGGGCGTGGTCAGGCCACTCGTTGAAGGCGCTGCCTTGACCGACCGCGGTGGCTTACCGGCCGACCAGGTAACGGACATCGAGCGGGCCCAACTTCCCATCGCTGGCTCCGCAACCTGGTACGTCCAGGCTCGAACGTCGAGCCCAGCCGATCCCCTGACAATCGTCCCGGTCACCCGCCCCGACGAACTGCAAAACGTGTCCTATGCGGTGCAGTGGCTACTGTTCGCCGCCGTTGCCATCGGCGGATGGTTTTACTTCCTGCGCCGTGAGTCCAAGGAGATGGGCTAACCCTCGCTGAATTGCGTGCGGTACAGGGTCTCGTAGGTACCGCCGGCTGCTAACAGTTCCTCGTGGGTACCGCGCTGCACGATTCGACCGTCCACCACAACCAGGATCTGGTCGGCGCGACGAATCGTCGACAGCCGGTGCGCGATCACCAGGCTGGTGCGACCCTCGAGCGCAGTGTCCAAGGCTCGCTGAACGAGCCGCTCACTCTCGCTGTCGAGGTGGGCGGTTGCCTCATCCAAAACCACGACGCGCGGAGCCTTCAGGAATAGCCGGGCGAGCGCGAGACGCTGTTTCTCCCCACCGGAGAGCCGGTGGCCACGGTCTCCTACCACCGTTTCGAATCCGTCGGGCAATTGCTCGATGAGGGTGAGTATCTGTGCCGCGGCGCAGGCCTCGCGCAGTTGCTCGTCAGTCGCGTCAGGTCGGGCGTATCGAAGATTCTCTCCGATGGTTTCGTGGAATAGATGTGCCTCCTGCGTCACCACACCTACCGCAGCCCGCAGGTCTGCGCCCGTCACATCTCGGACGTCCACACCGCCAATCTGGACTTTCCCCGAGCTTGCGTCGTACAAACGCGTCACCAGAGCCGTGATCGTGCTCTTGCCCGCCCCCGATGGACCTACCAGTGCCGTCAGAGTGCCGGCCGGTGCATCGAAGGAAACATCGTGGAGTACTTCCTCACCAGCTCCGGCCGACTCCTCGCGCGCGACGGACTCCAGGGACGCAAGCGAGACCTCGGCAGCCGTCGGATACGTGAAATCGACGTGAGAGAACGCGACCGAGAGTCCTCCGGCTGGCAGCTGTTTGGGATCTTTCGGATCCTGCACCAAGGGCGCAAGGTCCAGCACTTCGAAGACCCTTTCGAAGGAGACAAGAGCCGTCATGACATCGACTCGAACGTTGCTCAGAGCGGTGAGCGGCCCGTACAGCTGGGCGAGCAAGGCGACCAGTGCCAAGAGAGTGCCAAGGGTGATGGCGCCTTGGATCACCAGATTGCCACCGAGACCGTAGGTGACCGCAGTAGCCAAGGCAGCGACAAGAGTTAACGCGGTGAAGAACCAACGATTGGCCATGGCGATTCGAACACCGATGTCACGCACCCGAAGCGCGCGACCCGAGAACGACGACGCTTCCTCGTCGGGACGACCGAAGAGCTTCACCAGAAGCGCACCCGAAACGTTGAAGCGTTCGGTCATTTGAGAGCTCATCTGCGCGTTGAGCCCCATCTGTTCGCGCGTCATCGACTGCAGCCGTCGACCCATGTAGCGGGCCGGAAGAAGAAACAGCGGCACGAGGATCAAGGAGGCAAGGGTGATTTGCCACGACAGGGCGAACATGGCCACCAGGACGACGGATACCGAGATGACGTTGCCCAGGACACCGCCGAGGGTCGACGTGAACGCCTGCTGAGCCCCGATGACGTCACTGTTCAGACGCGAGATCAAGGCACCCGTCTGCGCGCGCGTGAAGAACGCCACCGACTGACGTTGGACGTGGTCGTAGACCTGGGTGCGGAGGTCGTAGATCAAACCCTCACCGATTCGAGCCGAGTACCACCGACTCACAAGACCGAAGCCGGCATCCAAGATCGCTAGACCGGCGATGGCCAGGGCCGTCCACGTCACCAATGACGCATCTCCGACACTGATGCCGTCGTCGACGATTCGTTTGAACAACAGCGGCTGCGCAACACTCAGCAGCGAGGTGACAACCAGCGTTCCGAGGAAGATGACGATGATCGATCGGTATGGACGCGCGTAACCGAGGATTCGGCGCACGGTTCCCCGTGCGATCTTCTGCTCGGCAACCGATCGGTCGCGGGTCATGGACTGGTAGGTCTGCCAGACCGTGTTCATGCTCATGCGGGTGATGATCCGAAGAGCGTGCCAAGCCGGTGCACCTGAACTTCGCGTTCGGTGTCCCAGGAATCGAGATCTCGGGCTACTTGACGCAACAAAGTCTTGAGATCGCCGACCGATCCTGCATCGACTCCCCGCAAGCGATCGACCACCTCGGTGACACCGCCGTCGAGTTCCTCGGCGAGGGCGAAGACGAGGCCCCAATCGTGCGCCTTCTGGGCTGAGAGGAACTCACCGGTCGCGCAGAGTGCAAACGTGCGCCGATATCCGAGCGCATCGATCAACGCGCCGGTTCCGCCAAGATCCGGCACTAGACCAATGGAGGTCTCGCGCATCGCAAACCGAGCGTCGGGCGCAGCGATGATCAGGTCACTCGCCAGTGCGAGTTGGAAGCCGGCACCAATCGCATTGCCTTGAACGACGGCAATCACCACCTGTGGCAATCGAGTCCAGGCAGCAAAACCCTGCTGCGCCGTCGAAATGAATCCGTGCGGATCTGCTTGCAGATCGGTGACCATGGAGCCACCGAGGACGGTGCGATCCAGTCCAGCAGAGAAGTCCTGCCCCTCACCCGCGAGAACAACGAATCGAACGGTGTCGGGCATACCGGATGCGATCGCACCTAGATCACGCCACATCTCGGGGGTCTGGGCATTGCGAACCTCGGGGCGCGACAACGTGACGCGAGCGATGTCGTTGTCGATTGTCACCTGAATATGCCCGGACTCACTCACGGACGTCGTCATTGTGCGCCTCCCTTAGGCAAGTTCCACCAGGTCCACATAATCATCGCTCCACAGGTCCTCATCCCCATCAGGGAGGAGCACCACGCGCTCGGGTTCGAGGGCCTGGACGGCTCCGGGGTCGTGGCTGACCAGGACGACCGCTCCACCGTACGCCCGGAGCGCGTTGAGCACCTCCGTTCGTGACGCAGGGTCGAGGTTGTTGGTTGGCTCGTCCAACAACAGGACGTTCGCACCCGACACCACCAGACAGGCCAGGGACAGTCGGGTCTTCTCTCCTCCGGACAGGACACCCGTGGGCTTGTTCACGCTGTCCCCGGAGAAGAGGAATGAACCAAGGATCGTGCGTCGTCGAGAGTCGTCGAGTTCAGGCGCCGCGTGAGCGAGGGTTTCCTCCACCGTCGCAGTGGGATCCAATGTCTCGTGCTCCTGCGCGTAGTAGCCCAGTACAGCGCCGTGGCCACGCTCGATCGATCCGGTGTCAGGCGCATCCACCCCGGCGAGAATTCGCAACAGCGTGGTCTTCCCGGCTCCATTGAGTCCCAGGATCATCACCCGTGAACCCTTGTCGATGGCCAGATCGACGTCGGTAAACACTTCGAGGCTTCCGTACGAACGGGAAAGCCCGGTCGCCATCAAGGGCACCTTGCCGCAGGGGGCCGGGTCGGGAAAGCGAAGCGCTGCGACCTTGTCTTGGGCCCTCTCCCCTTCCGTTTCCGCCAACAGGCGCTCGGCCCGCTTGAGCATTCCCTGCGCCGCACGCGCCTTCGTCGCTTTGGCGCGCATGCGTTCAGCTTGATTGCGCAATGCGGAGGCCTGCTGTTCTGCGTTGCGTCGTTCCCTGCGACGACGCCGTTCGTCCACCTCGCGGGCTTCAAGGTAGGCCGACCAGCCCATCGTGTACTGATCGATCTCCTTGCGCTGCGCGTCGAGGTGCCAAACCTTGTTCACGGTGTCGGCGAGCAGTTCGGTGTCGTGGCTGATGACGATGAAGCCACCGGAGTAGTTGCGCAGGAACTCACGCAACCATCGGATGGAGTCCGCGTCGAGGTGGTTGGTGGGCTCGTCGAGCAAGAGCACATCGGCGTGCCCGAACAGAATTCGGGCTAGTTCAACGCGGCGCCGCTGACCACCGGAGAGAGTCCCTAGCGTCGCGTCCAGCACCCGCGTTGGCAGACCGACCGAGGCTGCGATCGTGGCGGCCTCAGACTCAGCGGCGTAACCCCCCAGGGCAAGGAAGTCCGCCTCGGCTCGTGAATACCGCGAGGCTGCCTTGTCCCAGTCTTCGGAGCCTTCCTCGGCCTGCATCATCGCTTCGGTCACTCGCGCCATGCGCGAAGCCACCTCGGCGAGCCCTCGAGCCCCCAGTACCCGGTCTCGCGCGAGTTCCTCTGCCTCTGCTGCTCGGGGATCTTGCGGGAGATACCCCACCGTTCCGCTGGACTTCACCTGACCCGAGGTAGGTGGACGCTCGCCGGACAGCGCCCGCATGAGCGTGGTCTTCCCGGCCCCGTTGCGCCCGACGAGCCCGATGCGATCCCCAGGAGCAACCCGGAGTTGATCGCAGGTGAGGAGGAGTTCGGATCCGGCTCGAAGTTCAACGTCAGAGGCGACAATCATGGCCCGGGAATACTACGCACCGGCACACCCAGGGCCCTCGCCTCGCTGTCAGACGTTGAAACCGAGGCTCCGCAGCATCTCTCGGCCATCGTCGGTGATCTTGTCCGGACCCCACGGCGGCATCCACACCCAGTTGATCCGGAAATCGTCAACCACCTCGAGCAACGCCGCCCGGGTTTGGTCTTCGATGACGTCGGTGAGTGGGCAAGCGGCGGACGTGAGGGTCATGTCGATCGTCGCGATATTGCCCTCGTCCACGCTGACGCCGTAGACCAGGCCGAGGTCAACAACGTTGATCCCGAGTTCGGGGTCCACGACATCCTTCATCGCTTCGAAGACGTCGTCTTCTTGCGCAACCGTCGATTCCATCGTGATCCTCCCTGTCAGATTTCGCTCGTTGCTGCTTTGTCGACGTCGATGCCCGCCTTGAGGCGCGCATCCTGCAGTGCCATCCACGGCAGTAACGCGCACTTGATCCGGGCCGGATACTTCGACACTCCAGCGAAGGCGATGCCATCTCCCAGGACATCCTCGTTCGGCTCCCCTGCACCCTTGGAGTGCATCATGTCCAAGAACGCGCGCTCGGCTTCAGCCATGTGCTCGACGGACTCCCCCTCGAGCAACTCGCTCATCACGCTGGCCGACGCCTGCGAGATCGAACACCCCTGTCCCTCGTAGCCCACGTGCACGTGACCCGCATCATCCAGACGGACGCCAACGGTGACTTCATCTCCACACGTTGGGTTCACTTGGAAACTCTCCCCCTGCGCGTCCGTCAGAGGAGTCGCACCGCGCGGGTGCTTGTAGTGATCAAGAATGATCTCTTGGTACAGGGCTTCGACGTTGTCGCTCACAGCACTCCAAAGAACTCTTGCGCGGCCCTAATGCCAGCCAACGCGGCGTCGATATCGGAACGATCGTTGTAGATGTACGACGAAAGACGCGTGGTCGCGGGCACGTTGTAGCGACGGCACGTGGGCCACGCACAATGGTGTCCGACCCGAACAGCAACGCCTCGGTCGTCGAGGAGTTGACCCACATCGTGGGGATGTATTCCGTCCACCACGAAGGAGATCGCACTGCCCCTGTCCACCGCGTCGGTGGGACCGATGATGCGGACGCCGGGTAATTCCTGAAGTCCAGCGAGTGCGTATTCGGTGATGTCATGTTCGTGCTGGGCGACGGATTCCATGCCGACGTCCTCGAGATAACGCACAGCGGCTTCGAGTCCGACCGATTGGGCGACCATAGGAACACCGGCTTCGAATCGCTGCGGCGGGGGCGCGAAGGTGCTGTGGTCCATGTGGACCGTCTCGATCATGGATCCACCGGTCAAGAACGGCGGCATGGCGTCGAGTATCTCCGCCCTCCCCCACAACAGTCCGATCCCGGTTGGCCCCAGCATCTTGTGCCCACTCCACGTCACAAGATCGGCGCCGAGGTCCTCGACGTCAACCGGCATGTGCGGAATCGACTGACAAGCGTCGACAACGCCAATCGCCCCGACTTCGTGTGCTCGATCCATCACCCGACGCACCGGATTGACCGTGCCGAGGATGTTCGATTGATGCACGACCGACACCACCTTGGTGGTGTCGTCGATCAGCGACAGCTGATCGAGGTCCAAGCGACCGTCATCGGTCAAACCAATCCACCGAAGTTGCGCTCCTGTCTTGGCGCACAACTCTTGCCATGGGATGAGGTTCGCGTGGTGCTCCATCTCGGTGATGACCACCGAGTCCTTCTCGGTCAGCACGAACCGAGGATCCACGGCATGCCCGTGGGACGCCTTGGCGGTCGCGTTGCTGAAGGCATAGGCGGCAAGATTGAGACCCTCGGTCGCATTCTTGGTGAACACGATGTCCTCCGGCCGCCCCCCGACGAACCGCGCGATCGCAGCTCGGGCGCTTTCGTAAGCATCCGTTGCTTCCTCGGCCAGCTGGTGGGCGCCACGGTGTACGGCAGCGTTCGAGTTCTCGTAATAGGCCCGTTCGGCATCGAGGACCGCGGTGGGCTTTTGACTCGTAGCGGCGCTGTCGAGGTACACCAGCGGGCGGTCACCACGCACAGTGCGACCGAGGATCGGGAAGTCCTTGCGAATCCGCTGGACATCCAGGGGTGAGGCCATCGTTTAGGCCTTCGCGAGGTCGGTGAAGCGCTCGTAACCCTCGGCCTCAAGCACCTCGGCAAGCTCCGGACCGCCGGTCTCCACGATGCGTCCACCCGCGAAGACGTTCACCACGTCCGGCTTGATGTACCGCAGGATGCGCGTGTAGTGGGTGATCAGCAAGATCCCAGCGTTGGTCTCCTCGGTGAACTTGTTGACGCCCTCGGAGACGATGCGCAAAGCATCGACGTCGAGACCGGAGTCCGTTTCGTCGAGGATGGCGATCTTCGGCTTCAGCAGCGACAACTGCAGGATCTCGTGGCGCTTCTTCTCGCCGCCGGAGAAGCCTTCGTTGACGTTGCGCTCAGCGAACGACGGATCCATCTGCAAACCGGCCATCGAATCCTTGACCTCACCGATCCACGTCCGCAGCTTGGGCGCCTCACCACGAACGGCCGTAGCCGAGGTCCGCAGGAAGTTCGAAACCGAGACCCCAGGGATCTCGACCGGGTACTGCATGGCGAGGAACAGTCCTGCCCGTGCCCGCTCATCGACGCTCATCTCGAGGACGTCTTGACCATCGAGGGTGATGGAACCCTGGGTGACGACGTACTTCGGATGACCGGCGATGACGTAGGCCAAGGTCGACTTCCCCGAACCATTCGGACCCATGACGGCCTGGGTGCGACCCGATTCGACGGTGAGGTCAACGCCCTTAAGGATCGGCGTTTCGCCGGCGTCGGTGACGACGCTTGCGTGCAGATCCTTGATTTCCAATGTGCTCATGGTGATTCCTTACGCTTCGTTTGATTCGAACTGGGGACGGGGGTCGATCATGATTCGGGCCGCATCGCCATCGCCGACGATTTCGACCCGGTAGGTGGGCACTGGCTCCAAAGCGGGCAACGACAACGGCTTGCCCGTCTTCAGATCGAACTGAGAGCCATGCAGCCAGCACTCAAGCGCACAACCCTCGACCTCACCCTCGGAGAGGTCGACGTCAGCGTGCGAGCACTTGTTCCCGATGGCGAAGATGCCCTCGGCGCACTTGACGAGCGCAATGTCCTGACCGTCGGCCTCGATCTTCATGGCCGTGTCCATGGCGAGATCGCCGACGGCGGCGGCGTCTACCAAGGCCCCGGCGCTCACTGGACGTCCTCCGAGACCTGCTCCTCGAGAGCCTCCATGCCGATGCGCTCTTCGATACGGCGCAGGACGTCGTCGCGGAGCTCGGCGTCCTTGACCTTGGCAAGAACATCGACGAAGAACCCACGCACCACCAGTTGACGGGCGAGGTTCTCGGGGATGCCCCGGGACTCGAGGTAGAACAACTGCTCGTCATCGAATCGTCCGGTCGCACTCGCGTGGCCGGCGCTGACAACGTCTCCCGTCTCCAACTCCAAGTTGGGGACGGAGTCGGCCCGGGGGCCATCGTTGAGCAGCAGATTCCGGTTGAGTTCGTACGTCTCAATTCCCGTTGCCTCACGCCGAACCAGGACGTCACCGATCCACACGGTGTGCGCGGACTCACCCGAGAGAGCGCCCTTGAACACAACGTTGCTGGAGCAGTTCGGCTGGTTGTGGTCGACGAAGATGCGGAACTCCTGGAACTGCTCGTCGGCCGCCAAGAACGCACCGAGCAACTCCGCAGAACCTCCCGGGCCTGCGTAGCGAACAGACTGTTGAAGCCTGATCACCGAACCACCAAGGGCGATCGACAAGCCGAGGAACTGAGCATCGCGTCCCACCGTGGTGGCCCACTGCCAGATGTGCCGGCTCGTGCGAGGACCGTCGTACAACGTCAAGACGGTGAGATCTGCTTGGTCCGCGACGTCGGTCACCAGGATGCCGCTGATGTCCGAGGTCATGTCCAACCGAAGGACGACGGTGGCCTTCGAGAAGGCACCCGCCGAGATCTCGATCCGTCCGTAGTTCGCGGCCGCCGGGGCCGTGAGGTCTACGACGATGACGTCCGCTACCTGGGCTTCAGCCGGGATGTCGATGGAGACGACGTCTGCAGCCTTGGTTCGAGCCAACGCGGAGGGCAGGTCGGTCGCCACCCACTGAGCGGATGACTCCACCGCTGAGGTGTCCGCCGATGCCGGACGCACCGAGACAAACTCACCCGACGCCGCGGCAACCGTTCCCCAGTCTCCGGGCGCGAAGAAGTCGCGGATCTTGTCGATGGGCGTGAATCGCCACTCTTCCTCACGTCCGTGGGGAACGTCGTGATCACTCGGATCGTTCGACAGCACCCGCGGCGCGAGATCGGAGGGCGGAGCTTGAACAGCACTCACCCGACGGCTCCTTCCATCTGAAGTTCGATCAGTCGGTTCAGTTCGAGCGCGTACTCCATGGGCAATTCGCGGGCAATTGGCTCCACGAACCCACGGACGATCATCGCCATGGCTTCGTCTTCATCCATGCCACGCGACATGAGGTAGAACAACTGGTCTTCGCTGACCTTGGACACCGTCGCCTCGTGGCCCATCGCAACGTCGTCCTCGCGAACGTCCACGTACGGATAGGTGTCGGAGCGAGAGATGTCGTCTACCAGCAGGGCATCGCACTTCACCGTGCTCTTGGAGTGGTGCGCACCCTCCTGCACCTGCACTAGCCCGCGGTACGAGGTGCGGCCACCGCCGCGTGCCACCGACTTCGAGATGATGCTGGACGACGTGTACGGAGCCGCGTGCACCATCTTGGCGCCGGCATCCTGGTGCTGCTTCTCCCCCGCGAAGGCGATGGAAAGTGTCTCGCCCTTGGCGTGCGGACCTGTCATCCACACGGCGGGGTACTTCATGGTGACCTTCGAACCGAGGTTGCCGTCGACCCATTCCATGGTCGCGCCCTCGTGTGCGATCGCCCGCTTGGTCACCAGGTTGTAAACGTTGGTGGACCAGTTCTGGATCGTGGTGTAACGGCAGCGCGCACCCTTCTTCACCACGATCTCGACCACGGCCGAGTGGAGCGAATCGGATGAGTAGATCGGGGCGGTGCAGCCCTCGACGTAGTGCACGTAGGCGTCCTCGTCGACGATGATCAGGGTGCGTTCGAACTGCCCCATGTTCTCGGTGTTGATCCGGAAGTAGGCCTGCAGCGGAATCTCGACGTGCACGCCCTTGGGGACGTAGATGAACGAACCACCCGACCACACGGCGGTGTTGAGGGCCGCGAACTTATTGTCGCCAACCGGGATCACCGAACCGAAGTACTCGCGGAAGACATCCTCGTACTCCTTCAAACCGGTGTCGGTGTCGAGGAAGACAACACCCTGCTCTTCAAGATCCTCGCGAATCTTGTGGTAGACGACCTCCGACTCGTACTGAGCTGCCACACCGGCGATCAACCGCTGCTTCTCGGCCTCGGGGATACCCAATTTGTCGTAGGTGTTCTTGATGTCCTCGGGCAGTTCCTCCCAGCTGGTGGCCTGCCGCTCAGTGGAACGCACGAAGTACTTGATGTTGTCGAAATCGATCCCGGTCAGGTCCGAACCCCACGCCGGCATCGGCTTCTTGTCGAACAGGC
>CAJXUJ010000028.1 GCA_913061025.1 uncultured Actinomycetes bacterium
TGCCGATCAACATGCTCAGCCCGCAGTTGTCCAGCCACTGGGTTGGACTCGTCACGCCGGTGCCGCGTTCTATCGCCCGACCGCTGGTCCGATCGCTCAAGCATCCGGCTATCTGCCACGACCACGACATCGCGGAATACATCCCCGATCCGCCGAACGGTCTGATCACGTTCGATCGCGCGGTGGAACTGGCACTGACGCGTATCAGGGAAGCCAACGTCGCCACCCGTTGGACCGGGGCAGCAACACCGGGAGCTCCCAGCGAACCACTCCCCGGCGATCCAGAGTGGGCCGGTGGCTCGCTCCATACGGACGTCCGCGAAGTGGAAACCGACGCGTCCCCGGAGGAACTGTGGTCGGCCGTCGAATGCATCGGTGGTGAGAACGGCTGGTATTCCTCCAGCCTCCTGTGGGAAGCACGAGGGCTTATCGACCGGGCCGTCGGCGGAGTCGGTCTTCGCCGCGGCAGGCGCAATCCCACGACACTGATGGTCGGTGAGGTCGTCGACTTCTGGCGCGTTGAGGAACGGCTGCCCCCGCGACTCCTGCGACTTCGAGCCGAGATGAAGATGCCGGGCCGAGCCTGGCTGGAATTCACCGTTCAGCCCCGCGAGGGTGGCGGTTCTCGACTCATCCAGCGAGCGGTCTACTGGCCGCGCGGTATCGCCGGCCACGCCTACTGGTGGTCGGTGGCCCCCTTCCACGCCTTCGTCTTCCCGCCCATGGCCCGGCACATCGTTGAACGGGCTGAATCCACGAACCGGCTTGCTTCGGCCGCATAGGCATCCGACACAATCAACGTGTGAGCGAGCAGGTCGAGCAGACCCCCTACGAGGTATTCGGCGGTCGGGATTTTTTCACCCGTCTCGTGGCGGCCTTCTACGAACGGGTGTCAAACGACGACGTCCTCCGACCGATGTATCCACCCGGTTCCCTGGACGCTGCCGAGTGGCGGCTGCGCTCATTCTTAGAGCAGTACTGGGGCGGACCCACCGACTACAGCGATCAACGCGGCCACCCCAGGCTTCGCATGCGACACGTGGGCTTTGCCATCGACGCGACCGCACGCGACCATTGGCTGATGCACATGCGTGAGGCCCTCGACGAGCAGCACCTACCGCCGGAACAAGATCACGTCCTGTGGCAGTACCTGCAGGGGGCCGCCTTCGCCATGCAGAATGTTGCCGACGAACCACCCCCGGGCACGGTCTTCGAGGCCGACCCCACCCGCTAGCACGACGCCAGACAACCCACCCGAAACCTCAGGAGAGCAGATGAACGCGACCGATCGTGTATGCGCTTACAGGCGCGACCGCGACTGGTGGCAGGACGCGGTCGTCTACCAGGTCTACCCCCGCAGTTTCGCCGATTCCGACGGCGACGGCATCGGGGACCTCCCCGGGATTCTCGATCGCCTCGACTACCTCGTCGACCTCGGAATCGACGCTGTGTGGATCTCTCCGTTCTATACGTCACCACTGCACGACGGTGGCTACGACGTTGCGGACTACCGCGACGTGGACGAACGCCTCGGCACCCTCGCGGACATCGATTCGTTGATCGCCGGCGCCCACGAGCGAGGCCTTCGCGTGATCATGGACATCGTTCCCAACCACACCAGCAGCGAACACCGCTGGTTCCGCGAAGTTCTGGAAAGCGAGCCGGGTTCACCCGCCTGGGCGCGCTACCTGATCCGGCCCGGCAAAGGCGCCGATCACCGCGAACCTCCCAACAACTGGCGCAGCGTCTTCCACGGGCCCGGATGGTCGCGACTCGTCCTTGCCGACGGAACCCAGACCGATTACTGGTACCTGCATCTGTTTGACGACACCCAGCCCGACCTCGACTGGACCAACCCCGAAGTCCGCGCAGAATTCCGCGACACGCTGCGATTCTGGTTCGACCGAGGTGTCGACGGATTCCGGATCGACGTGGCCCACGGTCTCGTCAAAGACCCTGACCTGCCTGATATGGATTACGACGCAATCCCGGAAAGCGAGATCCTCGGTGTGGCGCCGCATGCGCCCTACTGGGATCAAGACGGAGTGCACGAGATCTATCGAGAATGGCGCGAGGTTGCCGATCAGTACGAACCACCTCGCATCTTCTGCGGTGAAACGTGGGCCCCTACCGCCGAGCGCCTGGCGCTGTACCAGCGACCCGACGAGCTCCATACGTCTTTCAACTTCGACTACCTCGCCGCCGGATGGAATCTTGATCGCATGCGTCGATCGATCGACGCGACGGTCGAGAACCACCTGAAGGTCGGGGCGCCGCCAACCTGGGTGCTCAGCAACCACGATGTGATTCGTCACGCGACGCGATTTGCCCCAACACCCGACGGCAAGGCGGTCACCAAGCCGATGGTGGTTGACGCCGCGCGTGGGTTGCGTCGAGCACGAGCGGCAACGGTTTTCATGCTGGGGCTGCCTGGCTCGGCTTACCTGTACCAGGGTGAGGAATTGGGCTTACCGGAAGTCTTCGATCTCCCCGATGATGCTCGCCAGGATCCGGTGTGGATTCGAAGCAAGGGCACCGACACTGGCCGGGATGGATGCCGTGTGCCTATCCCCTGGCAGGGAACTGCACCGAGTTACGGGTTCGGGCCAGGGCCCGACACATGGCTACCGCAGCCGGAGTCTTGGGCCGAACTTGCGGTGGATGTTCAAGACGATGTCGAATCGTCCACCCTCTCCCTCTACCGTCGAGCTCTCGAGCGTCGTCACGCCGAGGATGCGCTCGGGCAAGGGCCAATGGCGTGGCTTGATGATGCCCCCGACGGAGTTCTCGCACTGCGACGATCCACCGAGGAAGACGGACGCCCGGGAGTGCTCGTTGTCATCAACATGTCGGCGGAACTCGTTCATCTGCCGCCTTCATGGGGCGATGACCTACTGCTGGAATCGAGCGACGACGTTGCGGTGGTCAACACCGACGACGGCCCGCACGTGGTTATCGGAGCGGAAACCGCGGTCTGGCTACGCGGCTAGTACGTCACCTCAGCTAACGACGCGAAGCCCCAGGCGAGCTTCGATCCCCGCCGTGTAACTGAAGATCTGGCCGCGCGGCGTGGATAGCCGCTTCCACGGACCACAGGTTGCTGCCGTGACCCGAAGCGGTTCGTCGGTGAGGAGTCGCAGCCGTCGGGCAGCGTGCAGGACCCGCATCGGCAAGCCGGCCCACGCCGCCCTCGACCAGATCTCGTCGGCTACGTAGGTTGCCTGCCGCTCCGACATACCCGCGGTCCGCTCACGGAACTCTTCAACCGCCTCGCGAATACTCGGAGTGATATCGCTTGACACTCCGTGAATCGGCATCTGCCAGCCATCCCGAGGAGGCAGACTGGCAAGCGTCAGACCCTGGCCAACGGGGGCACTCACGACCGGTAACGATGCAACATCGAAGCGAACAGGATTGCCCGATCCCAAGGCATCCTCGAAGCCGGTAATCATCGAAGCCAAAGAGGTGATGACGTCGTCGTCGACCGCCGCAGTGGAAACCTCCGCCGGTACGGCAAAGGCGCACATGACATCCATCGGCAGCACCGAGTACAGGACGATCGCGCGTTCACCCACGTGAACCCGTGTGGCTGTGAGCGGCTCCCATTCCAAAAGCCGCCGCCCGATGAGACTGAGCACCCGGGCCTCGGACTCAGCCACTGTGACGGTGTGACCGGCGGACTCCACGGGGCCTCCCTGGGCCTACTCCTGCTCGAGGTGCTCCTCGATCATCCGGCGAAATGCATCGGGAATCGGTCGAGAAGAACGCGACTCCTTATCGAAACACACCATGACGGATTTCGCATCCGCGGCCAGTTCTCCCTCGTCGATCAACTGGGTCTGCATCGTGAACGACGACGTTCCCAGGTGGGAGAACCATGTTCGGGCCACAAGTGGCGACACGCTGAAGGAAATGGGTCGTAGGTAATCGATCTCCTGGCGAACCACCACTTGACCGATCACACCTCGGTCACTCAGACCCAGTTGGCGGTAGACCCGCACCCGGGCTTCCATGACGTAATCAAGGAACGTCGCGTTGCTCACATGGTCGTACGGATCGAGATCCTTGAACCTCTTGGCGACCTCGATATCGAAGATCGTCATCAGTCGCGAGTGAGTTTGCGATACGTGGCGCGGTGAGGGCGTGCTGCTTCTTCACCGAGGCGCTCCACCTTGTTCTTCTCATACGCGTCGAAGTTGCCTTCGAACCAGAACCATTGCGAATCCCCCTCGTACGCGAGGATGTGGGTGGCAATGCGGTCCAGGAACCAGCGATCGTGCGATGTGATCACCGCGCAACCCGGGAACTCCAAAAGGGCGTTCTCGAGTGACCCGAGTGTCTCGACGTCGAGATCGTTGGTCGGCTCATCGAGCAACAGCAGGTTGCCGCCCATTTTCAAGGTGAGCGCGAGATTCAACCTGTTGCGCTCACCGCCGGAGAGCACCTTCGCCGGCTTCTGCTGATCGGGACCCTTGAAACCGAATGCGGAGACATAGGCACGTGACGGCAGTTCGACGTTTCCTACCTTGATCCAGTCGAGGCCGTCACTCACGACCTCCCAGACGTTCTTGGACGGATCGAGTCCAGCACGCGACTGGTCGACATAGGACAGCGAGACGGTCTCACCAACCTTGATGTCTCCCATCGTGGGGAGTTCGTCCTTGTCTTCTGAGTCACCAGTAGCAGCCGCGACGAGCATCTTGAACAGCGTGGTCTTGCCCACACCGTTGGGACCGATGACGCCGACGATGCCATTACGCGGCAGCGTGAACGAGAGATCATCGATGAGGATCCGATCACCGAACGCCTTGGTGAGGTGATCGACCTCAACCACCACGTTGCCCAAACGAGGACCCGGCGGAATCTGGATCTCCTCCATATCCAACTTGCGGGTCTTCTCCGCCTCGGCGGCCATCTCCTCGTAGCGCTGCAAGCGCGACCGTGACTTCGTCTGGCGAGCCTTGGCGTTCGAACGAACCCACTCGAGTTCCTCGGTGAGGCGCTTTTGAAGTTTGACGTCCTTCTGCCCCTCGACCTTCATGCGTGCGGCCTTGGTCTCGAGATACGTCGAGTAATTGCCCTGGTAGGGGTAGGCGCGACCGCGGTCGAGTTCGAGGATCCACTCGGCGACGTTGTCCAGGAAGTAGCGGTCGTGGGTGATGGCAACGACTGTGCCGGGGTAGCGCTCGAGGTACTGCTCCAGCCAATTCACGCTCTCGGCATCGAGATGGTTGGTGGGCTCGTCGAGGAGCAGCAGATCCGGGGCTTGCAGCAGAAGTTTGCACAGCGCCACGCGACGCTTCTCACCGCCGGACAGCACGGTCACATCAGCATCGCCAGCAGGACACCGCAGCGCGTCCATCGCCTGCTCGAGTTGGGCGTCGAGATCCCAGGCATTCTTGTGGTCGATCGCCTCTTGCAGTTTGCCCATCTCCGCGAGCAGGGTGTCGTAGTCGGCGTCCGGGTCGGCCAACTCAGCGGAGATCTCGTTGAACCGGTCGACCATGGCCTTTGTCTCGGCGACCCCGTCTTGAACGTTCTCCAGCACAGTCTTGGATTCATCCAACTGTGGTTCCTGCATCAAGATCCCGACCGAGTAGCCCTCCATCAGCTTCGCTTCGCCGTTGGAGACGTCATCGACGCCGGCCATGATCTTCAGCAAGCTCGACTTACCGGCACCGTTCGGGCCGACAACGCCGATCTTTGCTCCCGGCAGGAACGCGAGCGTCACATCGTCGAGGACCACCTTGTCCCCGTGCGCCTTGCGGGCCTTTTGCAGCGTGTAGATGAACTCAGCCATGGACAACCTTTCGTCAGGCCGGAAGCCTAGTTGTCCTCCACGAGAAGGAATTCGCAGCGGGGACCCGGCGCCCTGGCTAGCCGCGAATCGGTGGTCAACAGGGGTGCGTCCAGAAGCTCGGCGAGTGCCACGAACGCAGCATCGTAGGTTGAGACCGACGGAGCCAGGGAGGCGATTCTGCTGAGCAGCGTTCGAGTCGATATCCGCTGAAGGGGAAGTTCGACAAGGGCCACGGCTTGACGATGCAGTTCCCCTGCAGACAACAAACCTCGAAGCAGGTGGCCCCGGAGGGCAGAGAGCACTTCGAGATCGAACGCGTCCGGAGCCCACCACTCATGGAAAGTCTCGAGCGTGGCGAGCACCCGTTCGCCTCTTTCATCTCCGGCAACAACCGAGCTCACCCAAGCGGAAGAATCCAAGACGCAAACACTCATGGAGTCTCATCAGCCGGATCCCAGTCCACACCCATCGCCGCGTAGACCTCCCGGGCATGGTCGAGACGTGCTTGCCGCACGAGTTCGACTCCGTCCACCGGCTCGCCTGAGTCTGCAGGCTCACCGGCCGGTCGCTCGCGCTGCGCTCGCAGCCACGCGATGGTCTCAGCATGACTCATTCGACGGGACGGCTCGGAGATCAAGGCCAGGACGTACTGCTGCAGCGACTGCCCGTGCTCCCTGGCTGCAGCAGTAAGGCGTGCGTGCACCTCGGGCGGGACGTTCCTGATGAGGATGTTCGGCATGCTTGCATTATGCAAGCATGCCGAACCCGAGGCAATACTCATGCGCTGGCGAGTTCTTCCGAGCGCTCATCCTCATCGGCATACGCCTCTTCCTCGATGAGCGCAGCAGCCGCCATGACATCGGCCATCGCCCGCGTCTCGTTCTCGGCCACCGAGGCGCTCTTGACCCGGGTGAATTCCGCCGTGCCCCGAGCGAGATCCGGCCCGACCGAATAGGCCTCGACGTCTTGGTAGCGCACAGTGTGCGAACCCTCACCGCAGGGACGTTCCACCTCGCGGCTGCGCATCCGCCCGTAGATAACCACGGGCATCCCCTTCTTGATTGAGTTAGCGACATTGCTCGCAAGATTTCTCCAGCACGTCACCGACATGTAGTGGGTGTCACCTTCGATCCATCGCTCGTTCTCGCGATCGAAACGGCGGGTATTGGATGCAACCCGGAACGAGGCGACAGGATCACCATTGGTGGTGAATCGCAGGTCGACGTCGCGGATCACATTGCCGACGATCGTCATCATCACGTCATTCATCTGTTTACTTCCTTCCTCGGAGTGGTTCTCCGTTGAAAGGCAGCGTCTATTCAGATGGCGATGCAGAACACCACTCAACCCATGCTGGGGATGAAATGCCGACAACTGTTGTCCTGTGGACAGCCTCGTGGGTCATCTCGTGAGATACATGGTCAGCACCGTGGAGTCCCCGCGCCTCTCCAGGCTCCACTTTCCGAGCGTGTCGAACATTCGGGAACCCAAACCGGTGGAAGAACCATCGACCAAACCGAGACCATCGTCTTCGACAGTTACAAGGACGTCGCCTTCCACGTCCCGCACACTCACCCGAGCCGAGGAAGCCATCCCGTGGCGGTATGCGTTGGCCAGCGCCTCCCGGATAACCCGCTCCACGTTCCGAGCCTGCTCCTGGCCACCCTCAACTGCAATGTCGACTGACAGCAGGCCAGCCCAAGACTCGGCAATCGAAGCAATCCGCTCTTCCAACGAACTGTCCGAGGCCGTATTTCCAAGTGCTGCAACCGCCTCCCCTACTTGCTCGACGAGGTGGTCCCTGCCAGAACCGAGGGCCACTCGGGATATGACGGGACTATGCACAGTTCCGTGGAGTTGCTCGGCCAAATCACGCAAGACATCTTCGCGCTCCACATCCAAGGCGTGTCGAGTCACATCGGTTTCATTGATTCCATCTCGTATTCGCTCGAGGACCATCTCGCTTGACGAGAGTGCACCTGCCGCGAGTGAGGTGAAACCAACAACAATCGGAAGCCAGACGAGATTCAGTGCCAGTGTGGGCAGGGCTGCTTCCAGGGCCCGGTCATCGAACAGCCAAAAAGAGAGCGGGCTGGTGATGGTCCACGCGACCAGAACCGCGAAGCTGACGGCCACCAGCCAATGATCTGGACGTCGATTGATCCATCTATTGGCAACCGTAAGACACAGGCCTAGCGCTAGGACTCCGAAAACGACCTGCGCAGTGCCAACTGCCAATCCGTTGACACTCACAATGGTGCCCGCAGCGGAGATTCCCCACAGGAGGCAGATCCAGACCACGGGCAAGGTGCGCGAGGTCAGCGCTTGCCACAGGACGGCTGCGACTCGAAAATCCTCTCGCCCACCGCGAGACGTATTTGCCTGGTCTGACCATAGAGAGTGACTCGTCGCTCGCAGAGCCTCCGAGACTTCCCTGGTACCACCACCGTTGTCGATGACAGTCTTGGCGACGCCAAGCACTTCCTCCCGCACGCCCTCGACAACTGCCGCGCGCAGCACTCGCACTTCGTCTTCCTCGATCAAATTCCGACGCTGCCGGTCGACGAGTTCCTCAAGCAAACGACGACGCTCGCTGCGGTAGCGATAGATGACGGAGAGAACTAGCGCCCCTAGGGGAAGGACAGCTGCGCCCAAGATGCCGCCGGCGACCATGCGATTCACGAGCCCCAATATCGTCAAGGACTGCAACCCCAATGCGTCAGCTACCACCACGATCACGATCGCTCTCGCAACGCCGATCGAGAAACCAAAGACCACCACCACCCAGATGGGCAATGGATGCACGAATCGATGTCGAAACAGGACGAAGTCTCCGAGAAGGAAGAAGGCTCCGATGGTTGCGAGGCCCGCCATAGCGACGACGAACCACCCAACCCAGCCGCCGCTCTCGGGTGTCTGCGAGATGTTGGTCGTGATCGACAGCAGATTGAACGGGATATTGAGGACGAACAGCACCCAGGAAATAGCCCAGCGCCCGCCAATGTGCTCGCGCAACGTGAGCCCGAGAATGCGCCTCTGAGCGACAGCCACCATGAACTAGCCCCGTTCAGGCCGCGTGCGCGATCCGGTCAACGAGTAGAAAGCACGCGCCAGCGCCACACGTTGATTCACCTGATCGTTCCCGGACAGGTCCAACCGCTTTGCTAGCCGAGCGATGGTCTGCTCAACGGACTTGACCTCCACCACTCGAACTCGGGCGATCTCCGCGTTGGTCAGACCGCAGGCCAAGAGTCGTAGCGTCTCGACCTGCGGGTCGGTCAGATCTATTCGAGGGGCAGCCGACGAGCGATCTGCCGTGCCGACGGAACCGCGGATGGCTTCGACGAGGAAACCGAGGTCCTCGAGTGACTGCTTGACGACGTAGGCGGCACCATCTGGCAATTCCGACAGTGACGTACTGAAGAGTCGAGGATCTTCGTACGACGTCAACATGACCACGCCGAAATCCGGCAACAACCGGCGAATACCGTGGGCAACATCCAACCCCGTGGGTCCCGGACCTAGGTCGAGGTCAAAAACACCAACCTGAGCTCCGTTATCGACCGCTCCGGTGATCGCGGATTTCGCGTCGGAGGCCGAGGCCACCACTGTGAGCCCAAACCTCTCGAGGGCAGCCTTCAACGTCACACGTGTGAAATCGTCGTCCTCGACAAGCAGGATCCGCAGATCCTGTGGTTCGCCGACTCCCACACCTGGCTCCACACCTCCATTATTCGGCGCAACCCAATGCCCTTCATTCAGGACAACCGAATTCCAGAACTTTGGGGGGTTAGCCCTACGCTGCGCGGGTGATTCGGTGGCATCGCGCATGGCTCGTCGCTGCTGTCACCTTCCTCGTTCTCCTCACTTCCGCAGCATTCCGATCCTCGGTCGGCGTTCTTGTCGTCCCATTCGAGAACGAGTTCGGCTGGTCGCGATCGGCCACGTCCATTGCCGTTGCGGTGAACCTCGTCCTCTACGGCGTCACCGCACCCTTCGCGACCGCGCTCATGGAGCGATTCGGGGTGCGGAACATCGCCGCCGGCGCACTAGCTCTCATTGCGATCGGCACCGGTCTCACCACGGTGATGACCGATCCGTGGCACCTCGTCATCCTGTGGGGCGTGATCGTCGGCCTCGGTGTCGGCGCCACCGCACTCGTCTTCGGCTCACTCGTGGTCAATCGATGGTTCGTCGAACGGCGCGGCCTGATGCTCGGCGTGATGGGTGCTGCCTGGGCCACCGGACAACTCGTCTTTCTTCCCCTCATCGCCAACACCATCGATGCAGCCGGCTGGCGCACCGCCTCATGGGGCATCGCGATCGCGGCGCTTGTTCTTATTCCCATCATCTGGTTCGTCATCGCCGACCGACCCAGCGACGTCGGACTCCTCCCCTACGGCGCTGACCCCACGAACCCTCCCAAGGAAGAAACGAACACCAAGGGCAGCGCAGCGAAAGCGGCCGGCAGCGCCATCACGACACTTCTCGAGGTCGCACGCCACCGCACGTTCTGGATCCTCGCGGGCACCTTCTTCATCTGCGGATGGACCACCAACGGCATCATTTCCACCCACTTCATTCCTGCCGCCCACGACGAAGGCATGCACGCAACAACCGCTGCAGGCCTATTGGCCGTTGTCGGAATCTTCGATCTCATCGGCACCATCGGCTCCGGCTGGCTGACCGACCGGTTCGATCCGCGCAAGCTCCTCGCGATCTACTACGGCCTTCGCGGCATCGCACTCCTCGCGATGCCGGCGATCCTGGGACCAGCCGTCGAACCCCCGATCCTGGTCATCATGGTGTTGTTCGGACTGGACTGGGTCGCGACCGTTCCACCAACCGCGATCCTGTGCGCCCGCGCGTTCGGACCGGAGAAGGGTGCTGTCGTCTTCGGTTGGGTTTTCGCCTCCCACATGATTGGTGCGGCAGCGGCCGCCCTGCTCAGCGGTGCCATCCGGGACATCACCGGCGACTACCTCATCGCCTGGCTGCTCGCGGGTGTCCTCGCGATTGGTGCCTCTATCGCCGCGATGGCATTGCCCCGCGGACTGCGCCGAGCGGAACCTGCCCCAGCAATCTGACACTGGAATACTTGCTCGTGAGCGCCCGTAGCTCAACGGATAGAGCAACCGGTTTCTACCCGGTCGGTTGAGGGTTCGAGTCCTTCCGGGCG
>CAJXUJ010000029.1 GCA_913061025.1 uncultured Actinomycetes bacterium
CGGCGGCCACCATGGTGCTATTGCGTGATGACTCGGTCCTCTTGCTGAAGCGAAGTTCCACAATGCCGTTCGCACCCGGGATGCACGTGTTTCCCGGAGGTGGTCTGGCGGACGTGGATTCGCGTGACGTAGATCCGCTCCGCGCGTGCGCTATTCGAGAGACGCACGAGGAAGTGGACATCCGGGTTGAGGAGTGCTGGCTCTTCGACCGGTGGGTCACACCCGAAGTTGAGGAACGTCGCTACGACGTGTACTTCTTCGCGGCCTGGACCGAGGATCCCGGAAGACTTGTGACGTCCGAAGCGGTCGACCTCCGCTGGCTCCAGCCGGTTCAAGCGCTAGAGCTGCATCGACGCGGCGAGTTGCCAATGCTGCGACCGACCGCCGTTGTTCTGCAAGCACTGGTCGACGGTTCTGTGACGCGTGAGCCGGTAGGTGTGCCTCCAGCGCCGAAGCTTCCTAGGTTGCGGGCGGATGGCCGATGGGACATCGTCCACGCGCAGACCCAAGAAGTTTTGTTCGGCGATGTTGCCGGGCCGACCACGGCGGAAACCAACTCGCAGGCGATGTGAGGGTAGGCGCGACATGAGCGGTCGGATCCTCCCCGGCAGTCAAGAGACGTGGAGCGGTGGGGAAGTCTCGCCTCTCGCCGAGTGCGTGCTAGCGCCCAATCCGTCCCCGTGGACTCTCGACGGGACGAATACCTGGATCGTGGGTGAACCGGGAGGTTCGTGCGTTGTCATCGATCCGGGTCCGATCACGAATGGACACGGACAGGCAATCGAAGACACCCTTGATCGTCGGAAGGGGAGTCCTGTTTCCGTTCTGCTCACCCACGGTCATGTCGATCATGCCGAGGGTGCCGGTGAACTCGCCCTACGACTAGGCGTTCCGTTGCGCGCTTGGGATGCCGACCTCCTTCCGGATCCGGTCGAGGCGTTCGGCAGTCATCATCACGGTGAGAAGATTGAGGTCGAAGGTGGGATCCTCGAGGTACTCGCGACGCCGGGGCATTCATCGGACAGCGTGTGCTTCGTGATCGGTTCGATGATCCTCACGGGAGACACGGTGCTCGGTCGAGGCACCACGCTAGTTGCCCATCCCGATGGTCGCCTTGATGACTACCTCGTGAGTTTGGATCTGCTCGCCCGGGTGTGTGACGAGCGAGGCGTCGGTTTGCTGTTACCCGGCCATGGACCGACGGTGGACGATCCACGTTCGGTTGTGTCGACCTACATCAGCCATCGCCACGAGCGGCTCGATGAGATTTCCGCCGCGATGGCGGCGGGTGCTCAGACGGCCGACGAGATCGTCGATCGCGTGTATGTGGATATTCCGCGTGAGGTGAGACCGGCCGCGCTCGCGACCGTCTTGGCCCAGATCGAGTACCTGGAAGGGAACTAGCGAGCTCGCTTGCCGAGTCGGTCGACGTCGGTGATGAGAACCTGTCGTGACTCGAGCTTTATCCAACCGCGGTGTCCGAATTCGGCCAGCGCCTTGTTCACCGTCTCTCGGGATGCACCTACGAGTTGGGCCAGTTCCTCTTGGGTCATGTCGTGCGTAACGAGGAGGCCGTCGGGAGTGAGAGTGCCGAACTTCTCGCCGAGTTCCATGAGTGCTTTGGCCACGCGTCCGGGCACGTCGGAGAACACGAGATCGGCCATTGCCTCGTTCGTGCGGCGCAAACGCCGAGCGAGCGCCTGCAGCAGGGCGGCGGCAACGGCCGGACGGCCCTCAAGCAAGGGCATTAACTGCTCATTGCCGAGTGCGAGGACGGTGGCTTCGGTGAGCGCGGTGGCCGTTGAGGTTCGAAGACCCGGGTCGAAGAGGCTCAGCTCGCCGAACATCTCACCCGGTCCGAGGACCGCCATGAGCGATTCACGGCCATCGGGGGCGCCGTGGCCGAGCTTTACCTTCCCGTCGAGGATGAGGTAGAGGTGATCGCCAGGCTCACCCTCGTGGAATAGTTCCTGTCCCTTGGCTACCCGAATCTCCGTCAGGGATGCGCGGAGAGCTTCAGCTCCCTGCGGATCCAACACCGAGAACAACGGGGTGTTGGCCAAGACGTTGTCCACGAGCGAACCTTTCTCGACGGGGAAACTGGATTGCCCCTGTGCTGTGACCTCATTCTGTCGTAGTGGGTGTTACCCCATCGGACAGGGTCGAAAAGGAAACCGAACACCGGGAAGACGGCAGCCTGGGGTGCGGCACTTACCCTGGTGACATGCCGCGCTTCTCGCAGCCGTTGGACGGTGAGCCACTCAAGGAGTTGCGGCGCCAAGCGCGAGCGATCTACCGAGGTCTCGCGAAGACCTACCCGGATGCTCACTGCGAGTTGGATTTCTCGACCCCGCTGGAGCTTCTAGTCGCCACAGTCTTGAGTGCCCAGTGCACCGACCAGCGAGTGAACAAGGTGACACCGGCACTCTTCGCGACCTATCCGTCCGCTGCCGACTTCGCAGGTGCCGGGCGCGGGGAGCTTGAGCAGGCGATCGCGCCCACCGGCTTCTTTCGACAGAAGGCGCAAACTATTCAACAGATCGCCCAGCGTCTCTGTGACGACTTCGGTGGAGAGGTGCCCGCAGACCTAGATGCCCTCGTCTCGCTTCCCGGAGTGGGACGCAAGACCGCGAACGTGGTGCTCGGGAATGCTTTCGACATTCCTGGAATCACGGTCGATACGCACTTTGGGCGCCTGTCCCGACGTTTCGGCTGGACCACCCAAAAGAACACCGACAAGATCGAAATGGATGTTGCGGCTCTGTTCCCGGAGAAGGACCACACGATGTTGTCGCACTACGTGGTGTGGCATGGACGACGCATCTGCCACGCCCGCAAACCGGCGTGCGGGGCATGTCCCGTGGCAAAGCTCTGTCCGAGTTTCGGGGAGGGGCCCACGGATCCGGAGATTGCCGAGTCGCTAGTCCGAACCCAGGGCCGAGCATGAAGTCCCTTGCGTTGCTTATCGCTTCCGTCGCACTGCTCGCCGGATGCTCTAACGGGGCACCAATCTCAACTGAGGCATCGGCTGCCACCGACGTTGCTCCGACGCCGGTGGTTACTACCGACAAGGACCCCGATCTATTGCCGCTCATTGAGCAGGCTGGCTTGGACCCATGTCCGCCGGGCGAATCCAGCCCGGATGCCGCTATCCCGGGACTACCGGCAGTGACTTTCCGTTGTCTCGGGTACGGGCCGGACGTGGACCTCTCGGCCGTTCGAGGGATGCCTCTCGTGCTTAACGTCTGGGCATCCTGGTGTCCGCCGTGCATCGCCGAGATGCCGATCCTCACGGCAGCGGCCGCTGATCTGAGAGGAGAGGTGCAGTTCCTCGGTGTGGATATCCAGGACCAGGACGCGTCGGCATTGCAGATGATGACCGACTTCGGTGCGGACTTCCCCTCTGTTGTCGATGAGGAAGGCAGTATCCGCGGGCTGATGGCGATATCGGGCCCACCGGTGACGTTCTTCGTCAACGACAAGGGTGTGATCGTCGGCCGCCACAATGGGGCACTCCCGAGCACCGAGTACTTCAATGCTCTTCTTGATCAGTATCTCGGCGTTCGTCGATGACGTGGCGCAGTCACGGCCACGTCGATAAGGAAGCGGTAGCTCGCATCCCGCAGTGGCTGTCCCCCCTGGCATTGACTTTGCCAACCGTGAACTCCGCGGACGTCACGCGTTTCGTCCCTGTTGATGGAAGTGGCAGACATGCTGCGGTTCTTGTTCTCTTCGGCGATGGACCTGATGTCTTGCTGATCGAACGTGCCCGAGGGGACGATGCCCACTCTGGCCAGCCTGCTTTCCCCGGTGGCATGGCCGAGCCGTTCGATGCGGATGCGGTGTCCACGGCGCTTCGCGAGGCTCGCGAAGAAACCGGTGTGGACGTCTCGGGAGTAACCGTCTTCGGAGCGCTGCCCGACCTCTGGGTGCCGGTCAGTGATTTTGTCGTCACCCCTGTCTTGGGCTGGTGGCATCAGCCCTCCGAGGTGGCCGTGCAAGACCGAAGTGAGGTCTCCCGCGTCGAGCGCATTGCGCTAAGTGACCTGGTGTCACCAGACAATCGATGCACGGCTGTTCATCCCTCCGGCTATCGCGGTCCGGGCTTCCTTGTCAACGACATGCTCGTGTGGGGTTTCACCGCCGGCGTGTTGTCGGGAGTCATCGAATACGGCGGTTGGGCGCAGGAGTGGGATGTCTCGCGCGCGGTGGAGATCGTGCGATGAACCTGGTCGACTGGTTGATGATCGGAGCCCTCGTTGTCTTCGCTTTGGTCGGGTGGCGGCAAGGTTTCGTCGCCGGAGCGCTTTCCTTCCTCGGGTTCCTGGGCGGCGGGCTCCTAGCCGTCCTCTGGTTGCCTGACGTAGTCGAAGCCCTGGTGGAGTCCGGGCCGCTACGCATTGCTGTGGTAGCCATCGGCGTACTCGTCAGCGCCATCGTCGGTCAGATCCTGCTGTCGATGCTCGGGCGTCGCCTACGGGCTTCGATGACCTGGCGACCGGTTCGATTCGTGGACAACCTCGGTGGTGCGGCGTTGAATGTCCTGGCGCTCGCCCTTGTCGCATGGGTTATCGCGAGTGTGGTCGCGTTCCTTCCTCGCAGTGATGTGACGCGTCAGGTCAATGATTCGTTCGTCTTGAGCACAACGGACCAGCTCCTCCCGGACGCCGCTAGGTCGGCCTTCTCGAGCCTGCGTGACCTCGTGGGAGAGACCGCTGTTCCACGGGTGTTTGCCGGCCTCACCCCAATCCCGGGGCCAGAGGTGGATGCTCCGATTCCGGAACCGGCACGCGCTGCAGTGGACGTCATCCGCAACTCGACGGTGCGACTCACGGGTAGTGCTGAGAAGTGCGGAACGATCGTGACCGGATCCGGATTCGCACTTGAGCCGGAGTTGATCGTTACCAACGCGCACGTGGTGGCAGGGGTCGAGGATCTCGTCGTTCGCGTCCGACCAAAGCAGACAGCGCAACGGGCTCGCGTTGTGTATTTCGATCCGCAGACCGACATCGCGTTAGTACGGACGCAGGGTCTGCAGGCTCGGCCGGCTCGCTTGGCGTTGGATCAACTCGAGTCGGGAGATTCGGGGGTTGTCGCTGGCTTCCCACGGGGTGAACGCTTCGAAGCCCGATCTGTGCGGGTTCGCACCCGCGTCAGCGCCCGAGGTGAGTCCATTTACGGGGATCCCGGCGCCGAGCGCTCGGTCTACGTGCTGCGCGGCACGGTCGAGCAAGGGAACTCTGGCGGTCCGCTTACCGACGAGTTCGGTGAGGTATTCGGGATGCTCTTCGCAGCGGGGCTCGAGGATCAAGATGCCGCGTATGCGTTGACCAATGAAGAGATCCGCCGCGCTGTTGCGGCGGCAGGTGCGGCCGACGAGCCGGTCGCCAACGGTTCATGTGAGTTGCGTTAGCGACTCCAGTACGGAGTCAGCATCGATGACTGCCGGAACACGTCCGGCAGCTAACTCCGCTCGGAGGCGTTCTCCGGCGCGCTCGGCTATGCGTGCGCTACCAACGGAATTTCCGCGGGCCTGATGGGTGAGTGCTGCACCCCACTGGGCGAGGGCCTGCCATGAATCCCGTTCGTTATCGGGGGCGCACTTCCAGCGTTGCTCGAAGACCTCGTGGGCGTGAAAGGGAAGTCCTTCATTGAGAAAGGAGAGCGCTTCACACCAGGCTTCGTCGCCGTCGATGTAAGTGCGGTCGGGAACGGTGGGAAAAGACCGGGGATCATCAACGGGCAACGGTCGACCGAGCCGGTCCCGCGGCCGTTCACTGCTCGCAGACATCGGCTCTGCCGAAGGCTGTATCGACTCGAGCCGTAACTACTCGCCGATGGCTGGCTTGCCCATCGCCTGAGATACGGCGTCTGCGGTTGTCTTCCATTCCTTCTGCGCAATCGTGAGCCCAGTGATCTTGCCGGAGCGGACCTTGGCCACCAGACCGGCGATGATCGCCAGCAGGAGCAGGATTCCGGTGACGATGAGAAAGCCGGCCCATACGGGTAGTCCGAGAGCGGAGATGCCGAAGGCAAGAGCGATCAACCCGAAGAGCCCGGCCATGGAGAGTCCGGCAAGCGCGATGATCCCGAAGACCGACACGACGGCCACCTGTTGACCGGCCTGCTGCGCCTCGGTCTTGGTGAGGGCGACCTGGGCGTTGAGCAGCGTCTTGGCATCTCGAACAACGTTGGAGATGAGTGAGCCGAGGCTTGGTTGATCGGCCATGGTTCCTCCGTGTGAGATCGCTTCACGACGCTCGACGAGAACGTCACGAGAGTTCAGGCTAGCGCTGCGGAGGGTCAGACGTCTCGGTGGTTCCGTCGAAATCGACATCGCGAGTGTCTTGGTAGACGTCGGGGATGCCGTCATTGTTCGCATCGATGTCTTCGGTGGCTGCAAGTCGTCCGTAGTGCTTGCCCCGCATGGTCAGGGCCACGGCGGCGAGCACGGCCGCAACGAGGGACGCGGCGAGAATGGCACCCTTCGCCGATTCCAGCGTTTCGTAGTCGCCCTTGTAGCCGAGTTCGGCGATGAGCAGAGCCACGGTGAAACCGATGCCCGCGAGGATCCCGATTGCTCCCACATCTCGCCACGCAATGCCCTTGGCGAGCGTTGCGCGGGTGAACGTCGCCGTTACCCAGGCGAAGAGCAGGACGCCGAGTGGCTTTCCAATAACAAGGCCGACCAGGACGCCGAGTGCGACGGGAGCGGTGAGTGCATCGACGATGCCAATGGAGCGGAGGTCCACGCCGGCCGCCATGAAAGCGAAGATCGGCACCGCGATGCCTGCGCTGATCGGGTGGACGCGGTGGGCGAGCCGATCCGCTGGGGACTCGGCCTCACCCGGATCGGTCTTCACTCGGGTGAGGAGGCCAAGGACGACGCCGGCAACCGTCGCGTGAACACCGGACTTGTAGGTGAAGTACCAGGCGATGAGTGCGATCGGAACGTAGAACCACGGCGAGGTCCACCGGAACTTCTGCGCGAGTGCGTAGGCCACAAAGGTCACGAGCGCGGCAATGAACCACGGCAGCGAGAACTTGTCCGAGTAGAAGATCGCGATGACGGCGATGGCGCCAAGGTCATCCACCACAGCGAGCGTCAGCAGGAAGGCGCGCAGTGCCACTGGGAGTTTGCGGCCGAACACCGCAAGAACGGCGAGCGCGAACGCGATGTCCGTCGCCATCGGAATGCCCCACCCTGTGGTGGATCCCCCCTCCATCGAGGAGTTGATCGCCAAGTAGAGGCCTGCTGGAACGATCATGCCGCCGAGAGCGGCGACGGCGGGGACCGCAGCCTGGGAGGGCTTGGAGAGCGATCCGACGATGAGTTCGTGCTTCAGCTCGAGGCCGACCACGAAGAAGAAGATCGCGAGCAGGGCATCGGCGGCCCAGGCGTTCAACGTGAGGTTGATCCCCAGGAAGGGAATCCCAACCTCGTAGTTGACCAGGCTGACGTACCCGTCACCCCAGGGGGAGTTCACCCAGATCAGCGCGATGGCAGCCGCCACGATCAGCAGGACGCCGCCAACGGTCTCGTCGCGGAGATACGACAGGATCCAGCCACGCTCGCGCAGCGACGGGCGGGTCAGGACCTTGTGTTCCTCCATGATCCGACCATATCCGCGGATCGGTAGTCTCACTAATCGTGACCGGTCGTCTGGAGATCACTATCGATTGCCGAGACCTTGCGGTCATGTCCCGCTTCTGGACAAGGCTGTTGGACTACGACGACGCTCAGCCGATGGACGACGTCTACTGGGCAGCGGTGGATCCGAAGGGCAGCGGTCCGCGGCTCGTGTTCCAACGAGTGGATGATGTGGCTGTCGGAAAGTCACCCATTCACCTCGACGTCCATGTGGAAGACCTCGAGGCGGCGGCCGCAACCGTCACAGCGATGGGCGGAACCAGAATCGATCACACGCCGATCGCTGAAGCGGGATCGATCTGGATTCGGTTCGAAGACCCGGAAGGCAATGTCTTTTGCCTAGTCCGGGCTCGGTCGAACGCTTAGTCCTCGTTGCTTCCTGAATCCAAACCGGTGGCGATGAGGTTCATGACCGTGGGATCGGCAAGTGTCGTCACATCACCCATGTCGCGGTGCTCGGCAACATCGCGCAGTAGGCGCCGCATGATCTTCCCCGAACGGGTTTTGGGTAGTTCGGGAACAACCATGATCTGTCGTGGCTTGGCGATCGGCCCGATCTCCTTCGCCACGTGATCGCGCAGGTCCTTCACCAGTTGCTCGCCCTTGGCGGTCTCTTCGGGAACGCCGCCGCGCAGGATGACGAACGCGACGATGCCCTGTCCTGTCGTCTCATCGGCGGCACCGACAACGGCCGCCTCAGCCACGGCTTCATGGGAGACGAGTGCGGACTCCACCTCAGTTGTGGAGATCCGGTGACCGGAGACGTTCATGACGTCATCCACTCGGCCGAGCAGCCAGATTGCGCCGTCGTCGTCCAGCTTGGCGCCGTCGCCAGCGAAGTACATGCCGGGGAAGCGCGACCAGTAGGTCTCCTTGAAACGCTCCGGGTCTCCCCAGATGCCGCGGAGCATCGACGGCCACGGCTCGGTCAGCACGAGGTAGCCACCGCCGCCGTTGCCGACGGGGGTTGCGTGATCGTCCACAACGGCCATGCCGATTCCGGGAAGTGGACCCATCGCTGATCCGGGCTTGCACCCGGTAACTCCCGGTAGCGGGCTGATCATGATTGCTCCGGTCTCGGTCTGCCACCAGGTGTCGACGATCGGGCAGGTGCCTCCACCGATCACCTCGCGATACCACATCCACGCCTCGGGGTTGATCGGTTCGCCAACGGAACCGAGCAGGCGCAGTGACGACAGATCGTGCGACTTCGGCAGTTCATCGCCCCACTTCATGAAGGTGCGAATGGCTGTCGGCGCGGTGTAGAACAGCGTCACTCCGTGGCGTTCGACGATGTCCCACCAACGATCCTTGTTGGGTGTATCGGGTGTGCCCTCGTAGACGACCTGCGTGACCCTGTTCGCGAGCGGGCCGTAGACGATGTACGAGTGACCGGTCACCCAACCGATGTCCGCGGTGCACCAGTAGACGTCATCGTCGGGCTTGAGGTCGAAGACATTGCGATGGGTGAATGCAGCTTGCGTGAGGTAACCGCCGCTGGTGTGCAAGATGCCCTTCGGTTTTCCGGTAGTTCCGGATGTGTAAAGGATGAACAACGGGTGCTCGGAATCGAAGGCCTCGGGTGTGTGGTTCTTTGACTGTCGATCAACGATGTCGTGCCACCACACGTCGAGGCCGTCGTTCCACTCCACATCGCTGCCGGTGCGCTTGACGACGAGAACGTTCTTCACGCTGGGTGATTCCGCAACGGCTTCGTCGACAGCAGGCTTGAGCGGCATGGCCGAGCCGCGTCGGTTCTGCCCGTCCGCGGTGATGACGAGGACTGCCTGTGCATCTTCGATCCGGCTGCGGAGTGCTTCGGAACTGAAACCCGCGAACACCACTGAATGAGCGGCACCGATGCGGGCGCACGCGAGCATTGCGACGATCGCCTCGGGAATCATCGGCATGTATATGGCGACTCGATCTCCGGCGGTGACGCCGAGTTCGACGAGTGCGTTCGCGGCCTGCGATACGTCGTCCTTCAACTCCGCGTAGGTGATGTCGCGGCGATCGCCGGGTTCACCTTCGAATCGAATGGCCACCTGGTTTCCGAAGCCGTTGTCGACGTGACGATCGACGCAGTTGTAGGCGACGTTCAGCGTTCCGCCCACGAACCACTTGGCGAATGGTGCATCGCTCCAGTCAAGGACCTCGTCGAAATCCGTGGCCCAGGTGAGGTAGCGAGCCTGCTCGGCCCAGAAGGCGAGACGATCGTGTGCTGCGTCGTCGTACATCGCTCCGGTGGCATTGGCCTGCGCGGCGAACTCGGGGGAAGGCGGGAATACGCGCTCCTCGTGCATCAGGTTCTCGAGTGCCTCGTTACTCACAGGAATCCTTTCAACGGCGGTGGTACCACTAAACCAAATCGGGACCCACGATGTCGGGCAAATCGGGCAATGCAGCCGGGCGGCGAGGGGCCATTTAGCGTTGCGCCATGTCCACCACGGTCGTCGATGCTGTTCGCCGCATCGCACTGCAGCCCGAGATAGCCCAGGCCGTCGAGACCTCCCGCGGTGCCGTGGATGAGTTGTTATGGCGCCGAGACGTTCGGTCGGCGGCTGCGGAGTACACGTCCGCATCGAGGATCCGGGGCGCTCAAGAGTCGGCCGCCATGGACGGCGCTGACATCGCCGTGGCGGATGACTCTCCGATGGGGCGAGTTCTCGCAGCGGCCCAGGCGGTCACCGGGGATGTCCCGAGTCAGGTGGAAACGTGGTCCCGCGCACCTCTCCAGGTTCTCGCGCATCTTCATGCGATAGCTGCGCACGGTGCGGAGCCGGATGAATCACTTGGTCGACCACGCTCGGAAGGAGTAGTGATCGACGATCCGCTAAACCTGGGCACGGCGCCCTCCGCACGGGAAGCGGCTGGACGGCTGGCTCTGCTCAGCGAATTGGTGACGTCCGCGCGAGAGGAGTCCGCCCTCGTCGTCGCGGGCGTGGTGCACGGCGAGATCCTGGCGATTCGTCCCTTTGCCTGGGGCTCTGGGTTGATTGCCCGCGCGAGCGTTCGACTGGTTCTCGCTGATCGCGGCGTTGATCCGTCGTTGTTCTCGATACCCGAGGCCGGAATGATGCAGATGGGTAGAACGAAGTGCGTGCGAGCCGTTCGTGCCTACGCCGACGGTGACATGACGAGTTACTTCACGTGGTTCCTGCAGTCGGTGGAGTTGGGGGCACGAGCCGCCTAGTCCGCGAAACCTGCAGTTGTAGTCGTAACCGTGGTCGTTTTGCGACGACACCTGCAGGT
>CAJXUJ010000030.1 GCA_913061025.1 uncultured Actinomycetes bacterium
CGCGCCGTCCACGGACAACACATGACGAACGGCAGGACGCAACTCCGCGTCGATGTCTGCCAGATCGGCATCGGACAGATCCCACAATTCGATGTCGCGTGACTCCGCTGCCTGAACGCAGGCACCGGCAATCTCGTGGGCCCTTCGGAACGGGATGCCTTCTCGCACCAACCACTCGGCGATGTCCGTCGCCAGCGCGAAGCCTTCGGGCGCAGATGCAGCCATGAGTTCGGTATCGAATTCGAGTGTGCTCACCATCCCGGTCATCGCCGGGAGAACCAGCAATAGTTGATCGACGGTGTCGAAGGCTGGTTCCTTGTCCTCCTGCAAGTCTCGGTTATAGCCGAAGGGCAATCCCTTGAGGGTTGCGAGGAGACCGGTGAGGTTGCCGATCAAACGACCGGACTTGCCGCGCGCGAGTTCGGCGACATCAGGGTTCTTCTTCTGAGGCATGATCGACGAGCCGGTTGACCATTCGTCGTGGAGCGTGGCCCAGGCGAACTCCCGGCTGGCCATCAAGATGACTTCCTCGCCGATGCGCGATAGGTGAACACCGATCATTGCGCCCACGAAACAGAACTCCGCGACGAAGTCTCGATCGCTCACGGCATCAATCGAGTTTCCGAGGGCCGAATCGAAACCGAGCTCCTCGGCTACGAGTTGCGGATCCAGCCCCAAGCTTGAACCGGCCAACGCTCCAGCGCCGAGTGGTGAGCGGGCCGCGCGCTTATCCCAATCGGCGAGACGTTCGACATCGCGCAGCAGTGCATGGCTGTGCTTGGCGAGTTCGTGACCGAAGGACACCGGCTGCGCATGCTGCAGATGCGTAAAGCCGGGTGAGACGGTGGTGATGTGTCGTGCCGCCTGACCGTTGATGGCGTCGACAAGGTCGAGCACGTCACCAGCGATCTGCCTGGCAGCATCCCGAAGGAACAGGCGAAAGTCGGTTGCCACCTGATCGTTTCGGCTACGTCCAGCGCGGAGCTTGCCGCCGAGATCGCCGAGCTTCTCCACGAGCAGCCGTTCGATAGCGGTGTGGACGTCCTCGTCGGCGGGGATCGGCGACACCGTGCCGGCTGCGACTTCAGCCGATAGTTCGTCGATGGCTTGCTCGATCGCGGCAGCCTCGGCGTCGGTGAGCAGCCCAGCGCGATGCAGCACGTGGGCGTGGGCTCGGGTCTGACGGAGGTCATAGGGAGCCAGCTGCCAATCGAAGTGCGTCGACAGGCTCAGTGCCGCCATAGCGTCGGAGGGACCGCTCGCGAAACGACCGCCCCATAGCCGCATCGATTCATCCTGCTGCGCCATCGTCTAACCCTTCTCCGATAAGTCGAGCAGCGTGTCACACATCTGCTGCGCTTCGGCATTGCTCCGCATCACGATGATGATCGTGTCGTCCCCCGCAACCGTTCCCACCGGCGCGAACAGGCCACTTCGATCGACGTGGCCGGCCAGGTACTGCGCTGCCCCCGGCGGAGTGTGGAGAACTGCGATGTTCTGGGCCGCCTCTGCCCGCAGCAGCGTTTCCGCTAGGACATGCGTCAATCCTGCGTCACCGGTGTGCAGGGAGGTGTCCCAATCTGTTTGCGCCGGGAGGGTGTACCGCGCAGCGCCTCCGTCACCGGACCGTTTGATGGCGCCCATCGCGTCAAGATCCCGCGACAGTGTCGCCTGAGTGACCTGGATGCCGTCGTCGGCCAGCAATCGCCCGAGTTCCTCTTGCGAACCGACCGAACGTTCGACGATGAGTGCGGCGATGCGGGCGCGGCGTGCAGCGACCGAAGCCGGGAGAGTTCGCGTTGTCATGCGATGCTCCCCCACACCTTGATGGATTGCTCGATGTCCTCATCCTCGATGGTCAGGGCAGGGGCCATCCGGATGGCTTGGGGCGAGACCGGATTGGCGAGGACGCCACGGGCACGCAGTTCGCGTTCGACATCTGCCGAAGATCTGTCGGCCAGCGCAGCTGCTCTCAGCAGACCACGTCCGCGAACCTCCGTCACGAGGCCACCGGCGCTCTCCACCACTCCTACCGCAAGCCGTTCGCCCAGTTCGACGGCGCGCTGCCGAAGTTCGTCTTCCTCTATGGCGTCGAGGACCGCGAGTGCCGCGGACGTGCTGACGGGATTACCGCCGAAAGTCGAGCCGTGCATGCCCGGCTGAAGAAGTGCCGCTGCGTCACCGATACCGACAACAGCTCCAATGGGAATCCCGCCACCGAGCCCCTTGGCCAGCGTGATGACGTCGGGCACGACCTCCTCCGCCTGATACGCGAACCACTCGCCCGTGCGTCCGATGCCGGTCTGCACTTCGTCCACGACCAGCAGCGCTCCAGCGTTACTCGTGATATCCCGGGCGTTGCTCAGATAGCCGCTCGGCGGCACGACCACACCCGCCTCACCTTGGATCGGCTCGAGGAACACAGCCGCGGTGTCGGAGTCGACCGCATCGAGAAGCGCAGCGGAATCACCGAAGGGAACCGTGATGACCTCACCGGGCAGCGGTCGAAACGGATCGGCTTTGCCGGGTTGGGCGGTGAGAGCCAGTGACCCCATGGTGCGGCCGTGAAACGACCCTTCGGCCACGACCACCTTGGTCCGACCGGTGAGTCGGGTCATCTTGAACGCCGCTTCGTTCGCCTCGGCCCCGGAGTTGCAGAAGAACACCCGAGCTGACGGTTCGCCGACGATCTCGATCAGCCTCTCCGCCAGGGCAATACCGGGTTCGGTTGAGTAGAGGTTGCTGACGTGTCCGAGCGTGGACAGTTGTCTACCTACTGCTTCGGTGATCCGCGGATCCGCATGGCCGAGGGCGTTGACCGCGATTCCCGCGATGAGGTCGATGTATTCCTTGTCGTCGGTGTCCCACACCCGGGAACCGCGGCCGCGCGCGAGCATGAGTGGCGGCGTGCCGTAGTTGGCCATCATCGCGTTGGCCCAGCGCTGCTGCCACGTCATGAGGGTTCCCCTGCGGGAACGACCATGGTTCCAATACCTCGGTCGGTGAAGACCTCGAGGAGAAGGCTGTGCGGGACCCGTCCGTCGATCACGTGGGCCCGCGAGACTCCCGACTCAACAGCGCGCAGGCACGCCTCCATTTTCGGGATCATTCCGCTCGACAGGGATCCCAGGAGATCACTGAGTTCACGTGCATCGATGACCTCGATGACTTCATCGCTGGCCGGCCAATCTCGGTAGAGGCCCTCGACGTCGGTCAGCATCACCAGTTTCTCGGCCTGCAGCGCCACGGCGACGGCACCAGCCGCGGTATCGGCGTTGACATTCAGTGTCTCGCCGTTCTCGCCACGTGCCACTGTCGAGATCACGGGAATCAGCCCCTGATCCAAGAGCGCGAGCACTGGCTCGGCGCGTACCTCGGTGATGTCCCCGACCAGGCCGACGTCGACGGATTCACCGTCCACCACGGCTGACCGCTTGACCCCGTTGAGCAGTCCGCCGTCTTCGCCGGACATACCGACGGCAAGCGGTCCGTGCTCGTTGATGTCTCGCACGATCTCTCGCTGGACCTGTCCGGTCAGCACCATCTCGACAACCCGCATGACCTCGGGCGTGGTCACCCGCAGGCCGCCTCGGAACTCCGACTCGATGTTGAGTTGTTCGAGCATCGCGTTGATCTGCGGGCCACCACCATGCACCACAACCGGCCGCAATCCGGCGAGTCGCAAGAACACGATGTCTTCAGCGAAGGCCGCGGTGAGATCGGAATCGACCATGGCGTTACCGCCGAACTTGACCACCACAGTGCTGCCGCGGAACCGCCGCAGCCACGGCAGCGCGCCGGCCAATACGCCGGCCTTTTCCTTGGCTTCTTCGATCGAACGTTCCATGTTGCATGACTCCTAGGTGGAATAGGCCGAGTTCTCGTAGACGTAGTCCGAGGTGAGATCGTTCGTCCAGATCGTCACGGTGGACTCCCCCGCCTTCAGGTAGACGTCGATCAAGACATCGCGCTCGGACATATCAACGTCATCGCGAGAGTCACCGACACCACCGCCACGGCACACCGTGACACCGTTGATAGCAACGTCAACCTCGTCGGATTCGAAAACCGCAGATGTTGTTCCCAGGGCAGACAGGACGCGACCCCAGTTCGGATCTTCACCGTGAATGGCGCATTTGAGTAGATTGCTACGCGCGATGGCGCGAGCCGCCTCAAGTCCGTCTGCCTCCGAGTGCGCTGCATGCACGGTGATGGCGATGTCTTTCGATGCTCCCTCGGCGTCGGCAATCAACTGCCGTGCAAGGTCGATGCAGACATCCGTCAGCACCTCGGTGAAGGCGCCCGTATCCGGGCTACTCCCCGACGCGCCGTTAGCCAGAGCAATCACGGTGTCGTTCGTGGACATGCAGCCATCGGAATCGATGCGATCGAAGCTGACCGAGGTTGCCTGGCGGAGTGCTTGATCAAGTTCGTGGGCTGGGATATCTGCGTCAGTTGTGATGAACACCAGCATCGTCGCGAGACCGGGAGCGAGCATTCCGGCACCTTTGGCCATACCGCCGATCACGTATCCCTCGCCCTGCCGAACCGCGAGTTTGGGAACGGAGTCGGTCGTCATGATCGCGAGGGCTGCTGACTCGCCGCCGTCATATGTCAGGGCAGCAACGCATTCATCGATGCCAGCGTGGACTTTGTCCATCGGAAGAAGTTCACCAATCAGTCCCGTTGAGCACACGAGCACATCGCCCGCACCGATCTCAGTGCCAGCTTCGGTGAGTCGATGTGACGTCGCCTCCGCCATCGCGTGCGCGTCCTGGAAACCCTGGGCGCCCGTGCAAGCGTTCGCGCCGCCGGAATTGACGATCACGGCGCGTGCGCTTCCGTCGCTCACCGCCTGCCGCGACCACAGCACCGGCGCTGCCGGGAAACGGTTGCTGGTGAAGACCGCCGCCGCGTGATCCGTAGGTCCGTCGTTGACGATTAGTGCAACGTCGGGTTTGCCAGATGCCTTGATACCGGCCGCGAGGCCAATGGCGCGAAAGCCTTGTGCTGCGGTCACACTCATGGCGCAACTCCAATGACATCGAGACCGGCGGCTTCGTCATGCCCCGTCATCAGGTTCGCGTTCTGGAGCGCTTGTCCAGCGGCGCCCTTGCCGAGGTTGTCGATAACGCTCACCACCGTCACCCGACCAGTGCGTGCGTCGACGGCAGCCTGCAGGTGCGCGCCGTTCGTGCCACTGACCGACCCGGACTGCGGCCATTGCCCTTCGGGAAGCACGGTCACGAACCGCTCACCGGCGTACGTCTCCGCGAGGATGTCTCGCGCATCGGCGTTCGCCTTGATTCGAGCGGTGCAGGTCGCGACGATGCCGCGCGGCATGGGGGCAAGCGTGGGCGTGAAGGACAATCGAACCTCTCCGACATCCCAGCCCGCAGCAGTGGCGATGGACTGTTCCATCTCCGGAGTGTGTTGGTGGACTCCTCCGACCTTGTACGCGGACATCGAACCCATCACGTTGGTGGCGAGCAGCGAATCGCTGGCCTTGCGGCCAGCCCCCGAAGTGCCCGACGCCGCCACCACCACGATGTCTGTCGGTTCGATCACGCCGGCCTTCGCGAGCGGCGCAAGGGCGAGGGCCACCGCCGTCGGATAGCAGCCGGGGTTGGCCACCCGAGTGCTCGAAGTGATCTCGTCCCGTTTACCCGGCAGTTCAGGCAGGCCGTAGGTCCATGATCCGGCGTGGTCACCGCCGTAGTAGGTGACCCAGGCATCGGCGCTGGCGAGTCGGAAGTCAGCCCCGAGATCGACTATCCGAACGTCAGCATCGAATGCCTGCACTATCGCCGCGGACTCCCCGTGCGGCAGCGCCAGGAACACGAGGTCGGCCTGGTTGAGTACGTCTGGCGTTGTTTCATCAAGCACCATCCCCGCCCACGAGGTCCCCGCGAACTGAGGGTGCACCTGCGCAAGCGGTTCCCCGGCACGCCCCGCCGCGCACGCCGCGAGCAGGTCAAAAGTCGGGTGCTGGGCGAGATACCGGAGCAGCTCTCCTCCGGCGTAGCCCGAGGCACCGGCGACGGCAACAGTGGTCATGGTCGACAATCATACGCATATGCGCATGATTGTCCGAGACCTACCGGAGACGTGCACCTAGATCTGAGGCGCACTGCTCGACGATGGCCACCCGGACTCCAGCCAATTCCTCGGCCTCCAGCGTGCGGTCGGGGGCGCGGAATCGCAGTGCGAAGGCGAGCGACTTGTGACCGTCGGGGACCTGATCTCCCTCGTAGACGTCGAAGAGCGTCACATCTTCGAGCAGTTCCCCCGCTCCCTGCCGGATCGAGGCGGCAACCCGGTCGGCCGAGACGTCCGCAGACACGACCAGTGCGATGTCTTCCTTGGCGACCGGGTGGGTGCTGAAGACCGGTGCGGGGCGGGCATCAACACCGAGTGCGGTGATGGCGTCGAGGTCGGCTTCCATCGCGCAGGAGCGGGCGGGAAGACCCGCGTTCTCCAGGACTCCGGGGTGAATCTCACCCGCGTGGCCGATCCTTGTCCCGTCGACCAGGACGCGGGCCTGGCGACCGGGGTGGAAGCCGGGATCACTTCCGGGTTCGACGGTGATGCGATCGGGGTCGATTCCCGCGGACTCGGCGATGACCAGGAGTGCCTCGATGGCATCGGTCCACTGCGTCGTGCGACCGGTCCCCCACCAACCGCGCGGTTCGCCGGCGCCGGTCCACAGTGCTGCGATGTGCATCGGCTGCTGCGGAAGGAGATCCTGCAGGGCGTCCCACTCTTGGTCTGACGGCCGCGCATGGACTCCCGGACGGACCGACTCAGTGGCGCTGACGCTGCCACGGAAGATGGAGCCGAGTTCGAAGATGGATAGGTCCGTGGTTCCGCGGCCGACGTTGCGCTGCGCCGCGGCGATCAGTCCGGGCAGCAGCGATCCGCGCAGCAGGGGTTGTTCGTCCGACAGCGGGTTGGCCAGGCGGGGAACGTCGCGACGTGGGTCGTCGTCGTTCCACCGAAGCGCATCGTGTTCGGTCTGAGAGACGAACGGGTAGGTCAGGACCTCGGTCATGCCACGGGCGGCGAGGACTGCGCCCACGCGGCGTCGGACCCGCTGCGCCCAGGTGCGTCCGTGCCCCGCGGGAGCCGTGGGCAAAGTGGATGGCAGGTTCTCGTATCCGACCAGGCGCACGACTTCCTCGACCAGATCAGCCGGATCGGTGAGGTCCGGTCGCCACGCGGGAGGCTCGACGGAGAGTTGGTTGCCGTGTGCATCAATGTTGCTGGTGACCGCGCAGCCGACGGATTCAAGGGTCGACACCACACGCTCGGCATCGATCGGCATGCCGGCAACCGCTTCAGGATGGCTGGCAGCCATGGTGATGACGCGGGTGTCCATCGGGGCTTCAACGGCCGTCATCCCCTGGTATCGGCCACCACCGAGTTTGATGAGTAGTTCGGTTGCCCGCGCTGAGGCAACCGGGGCGAGGGTGCGGTCGATGCCACGCTCGAACCGACGGGATGCCTCGCTGCTGAGGCGGTGGCGCCGGCCCATGCGCGCCACGATCGACGCTTCGAAGAACGCGGCTTCGAGGGCGATATTGGTGGTGGTGTCGGAGATCTCGGTGTCCGCGCCACCCATGGTGCCGGCTAAGCCAATCGGCCCGCGGTCGTCGCGGATGGTGAGATCGTCGTTGCCCAGCTTGCGCTCGACATGGTCGATGGTCTCGAGAACCTCGCCGGGTTGGGCGCGATCCACTCGAACGGTTCCCTGTAGCGAGTCGAGGTCGAAAGCGTGCAGCGGTTGGCCGAGTTCGAGCATGACGTAGTTGGTGATGTCCACCGCGAGGGACACCGATCGCATGCCGCTGTCGCGCAGGCGGTTGACCATCCACTGCGGGGTGGGTGCGCTGGGATCGAAGTCGGTGATGGTGCGCAGGGTGAACAGTGGACAGGAGGCGAGGTCATCCGACGCGCACGCGTTGGGAGCGCGATCTTGCGCTGGGGCCGGTAACTCTTCGGGACGGTCGACGGGATCATCGAAGGCGATTTGGTAGGCGATCGCCACCTCGCGGCCGATGCCACGCGCCGACAGCGCGTATCCGCGGTCCGGGGTGATCGCGATATCGAGGATTTCGTCACCCACGCCGAGCACGGCCGCGGCGTCGTCACCGGGAGCAGCGGTTCCCTCGGCCAGCACGATGATGCCCGCGTGGTCCTCGCCTAGTCCGAGTTCGCGCTCGGAGCAGATCATGCCGTTGGAGACGTGGTCGTAGGTCTTGCGTGCAGTGATGGTGAAGTCACCCGGAAGCGTGGTGCCGGGAGGCGCGACCACAACGAGGTCACCTTCGACAAAGTTGCGCGCGCCGCAGATGATTCCGGAGGGCTCGTCGCCACCGATGTCGACCTGACACCAGCGGATCGGCTTCTTGAAGTCGGTGAGTTCCTCGATCTCGTGCACGCGACCAACGATGATCGGACCGGAGAGTCCCTCGCCGACGTTCTCGACCGACTCGACTTCCAGACCGGCGGAAATGAGGCGGGCTGCTACGTCGCGCCCGGTTGCGTTCGCGGGAACATCGACGAGTTCGCGAATCCAGGACAGGGAAATACGCATCAGACATCAACCCCGAAGGCCTGGGTGAAGCGGACATCGCCCTCGACCATGTCTCGCATATCGGTGACGCCGTTGCGGAACATCAGGGTTCGCTCGATGCCCATACCGAAGGCGAATCCGCGGTACTTCTCGGTGTCGATGCCGACGGCCTGCAGCACACGCGGGTTGACCATGCCGCAGCCGCCCCATTCGATCCACCCCTCGCTGCCGCAGGTTCGACACGGTCGGCTCGGATCCCCCACCGATGCTCCTTCACAGACGAAGCATTCGAGATCCACCTCGGCACTGGGCTCGGTGAAGGGGAAATAGGACGGGCGCAGCCGGGTGACGATGCCCTCGCCGAACATCTGGGTGGCCAGGTGATCGAGCGTTCCTTTGAGATCGGCCATCGTCAGGCCTTCATCAACCGCTAGGCCCTCGATCTGGTGGAAGACCGGGGTGTGGGTTGCGTCGAGTTCGTCGGTTCGGTAGACGCGCCCGGGGGCGACGACGTAGATCGGCAGCTCGCGGTCGAGCATCGCGCGGATCTGGATCGGAGAGGTCTGGGTGCGTAGCACCACGCCACTGTCGGGTGACTCGACGTAGAACGTGTCCTGCATGGTGCGCGCCGGGTGATCCGGAGGGACGTTCAGCGCATCGAAGTTGGCCCACTCGGCCTCCGCCTCAGGGCCCTCCGCGATGTCGTAACCCATCGAGATGAACACATCGGACATCCGCTCCATGAGCGTGGTGAGCGGGTGACGGCCGCCAAGCGGACGGCGATTCGCGGGCAGCGTGACGTCGACGGCTTCGGCCCGCATCACCTGCTCATCGCGCTCGGCGATGAGAACGACCTCGCGGTCTTCGAGCGCCTTCTTAACCTGCGCGCGGGCCTGCCCAACCCGCTTGCCGGCATCAGCTTTGGCAGCCGGAGGCAGCGCACCGATCTCGCGATTGGCCAAGGCGATCGGTGAGCGATCACCCGAGTGCGCGAGGCGAGCTGCCTTGAGTTCGTCGAGATCACCCGCAGCAGCGATAGCGGCGACAGCCTCGGCGACCATCTGATCGACGGCTTCAGCGCTCAATGCCGACACCTGTTTTGGGTCGAAGTTCGTGTTCGGTCCAGACATGGGACGGCAAGTATCCCAGCAGCGTTCTACTCGCCGAGGATGACCCGCGCGAGCGTGTCTACCTCGGTATCGAGATCGCCGGTTCCGTTCAGCACCAGATCGGGGTGCTCGGGAATCTCGTATGCCTGACCCATGCCGGTCATGTTCGGGAGGTTGCCGGCCGCGGCTTTCGCGTAAAGGCCCTTGGGGTCGCGTTCCGCGCACACCTCAACCGGGGTGTCCACGTACACCTCAAGGAAATCACCCTCCCCGAAAAGGGCCTTGGCTGCCTCCCGATCGGATTGGTACGGCGAGACCAGGGCAACGAACACCACGAGGCCGGCGTCACTCATCAACTTCGCGACCTCGGCGACGCGACGAACGTTCTCGGCGCGATCCTCGGCGGTGAATCCGAGGTCCTTGTTCAGGCCGGTGCGGACGTTGTCGCCGTCGAGGACGTAGGTGTGAACTCCCATTGCGTGGAGTCGTCGAACAGCGGCGTCCGCGATGGTGGACTTGCCCGAACCGGGCAGACCGGTCAGCCACACCACGCGACTGGGGTGGCCCATGAGCGAGGTGCGGGCCTCAGCTGTGACGTCGTAATCGTGCGGGACCACGTTGAAGGCGCGACGCATCGCGTGCCGGACGAGCCCGGCCGCGACGGTGTCTGCGGTGACTCGGTCCACCAGAAGGAATCCGCCCGTGTCGCGGCACTTGTCGTAAGCATCCATCGGAATGGGCCGGTCGGTAGCGACCTCGACGCGACCGATGTCGTTCATCTCGAGCAGACGTGCTGCGTGCTCGTGGCCGGAGACGACGTCGAGTCGGTGACGAACGTTGGTGACCGTCGCCGGAACCGAGCGCGAGCCGGAGATCAACAGGTAGGAGCGTCCGTGGGCGAGGGGTTCCTCGCCGATCCAGACCATGTCTGCGGCAAAACGGTCAGCCGGCTGCAACGATGATCCGTCGGGATCCTTTGCGGTCAGGACGTCGCCGCGGGTGACGTCAACCTCGTGATCGAGAGTGATGGTGACCGCTTGGCCGAATTCGGCGCGCTCAAGGTCTCCCCCGTACGCGACGATGCGGTCGACCTTTGCGGTGCGGCCGGAATCGGCGACCGTGATCTCGTCGCCGGGCTTGATCGAGCCAGCGACAACGGTTCCGGCGTAGCCGCGGAAGTTGCCCTCGGCGCGGACGATGAACTGCACCGGGAA
>CAJXUJ010000031.1 GCA_913061025.1 uncultured Actinomycetes bacterium
CGCGAGCGCGGGCAGCCGCCAGGACATCTTGCGCAGCACGTGCGAGTCCATCATCCCGCCGTGGGTCGGAAGCGGGTGGACGCAGATGATCGTCGCAACCGGAGACCCATCAACCGGAGTCGCGAGTTCCCCCACCAGATTCAATCCGTCGGCGGTGTGTAAGGAGAGCGATTCCCGCGTCGCTGGCAACACCGAATTGGCCGTGATGGGCACGCCCGTCATCGCGGACCTCGTCGATCGCGGGCCTTCCAGCAGGGGGTGTGCCAGTGCCGGCGTTCCTCGGCACCCTTCGGATCGTCCGCGCTCCACGCCACGATGTGCGGTGTGGCGGGGCGAATCTCCTGATCGCAGCCGGGGCATCGATACGTCTTCGTTGCCGAGGAGCCGGTGAGCGATCGCACGATCCAATCGCCATCGGGATGGCTTTCGATCTGCTGGTTCGACTGCGGAGCCGAACGCTCCGGCTCCGGACGTCTCCGGTTCTTACGTCCCACGGCGGCCCGACCTCTACGCGTACGAGCGGAAGCCGCGGCCGGCCTTGCGCCCGGTGTAGCCGGCCGTGACCAGGTGCTCGAGCCACGGCGCCGGCGCGAAACCCGGCTCGCGGAACTCTCGGTACAGGGTCTGTTGAATCGCGAGGGACACATCCAGACCAACCACGTCCAATAGCTCGAAGGGCCCCATCGGGTAGCCACAGCCGAGTTTCATCGCAGCATCGATGTCATCGGTTCCCGCGTAGTTGCCCTCCGCCATCTTGATGGCGTCATTGAGGTAGGGGAAGAGCAGGGCGTTCACGATGAAACCCGCCCGATCTCCGCAACGAACCCCTACCTTGCCGATCTTCGCGACGATGTCTTCAGCAGTCGCCAGGACATCCGCGTCGGTCGCCACAGTGTCGACGATCTCGACGAGCTTCATGATGGGTGCCGGGTTGAAGAAGTGCAGCCCCACCACATCACTCGGTCGCGAGGTGACCGCGGCGAGATCGACGACCGGGAGTGAGGATGTGGTGGTCGCCAAGATGGCCCCGGGCTTGCAGATCTCATCAAGGTTCTCGAAGAGCGCCGTCTTGATGTCAAGTTCCTCGGCAATGGCCTCCACGACAAGATCGACGTCGGCCATGTCATCGAGCGACGTCGTGCCCGTAATCCGACCGAGGGTCGCATCTGCATCGGCCTGTTCGATTTTTCCTCGCTGGAGAGCCTTCTCCAGACTGCGCTCGATAGTTCCGGTGACCTTGGCGATCTTTTCGTTTGAACGGGCCACGAACGTGACGGTGAAGCCGGCCTTGGCGAACACCTCCACAATGCCGGTTGCCATCGTCCCTGATCCGATCACTCCCACAGACGCGATCGGTCGAACAGCTCGCCCCTCTCCGGTTGCGACTGGTGTGTGAGCATCGGCAACGATCTCGGGCGACCCGGGTTCGGCGTAGGTGTAGAAGCCGCGTCCGGACTTACGCCCCTTCAGGCCAGCGGTGACCATGTGCTTGAGGATCGGGCTTGGCGCGTGCAGGCGATCGCGTCCTTCGCGGTACATGGTGTCGAGAATCTGATACGCGGTATCGAGGCCGATCAGGTCGAGCAGCGCGAGTGGTCCCATCGGTAATCCACACCCGAGGCGCATGGCCGCGTCGATATCCTCGCGGCTCGCGTACTTCTGCTCGTACATCGTCGCAGCGTGATTGAGGTAGCCGAACAGAAGACTGTTGGCAATGAATCCAGCTTTGTCCTCGCAGATGACAGCTTCCTTACCGATCTGCTCAGCGAACGCCCGGACTTGTTCAACAACGTCGTCGTCGGTAACCACCGTGCGAACAATCTCCACGAAGTCCTGAACCGGAGCGGGGTTGAAAAAGTGCAGACCCACAACGCGAGATGGTTGCCGTACGGCCGTGGAGATTTCCGTCACGGACAGAGACGACGTATTGGTGCACCAGATCACGTGCTCGGGTACCAAACCATCGAGTTGCGCGAGCACGTCGCGCTTGAGGTCGAGGTCCTCGGGAACCGCCTCGATAACGATGTCCGAAGTGACACATTCTTGGATGTTGGTGGTGAACGTGATGCGGTCCAAGATCCCGTTTCGCTCTTCCGGGGAGAGTTTGTCGCCGGCCACCGCACGATCGGTCGAGGCCGCGATGCGCGCACGGGCCTCGTCGAGGGTGTCGTCATCGATGTCGATCGCACGCACGGCGATGCCGTGGCGAGCGACCACCTCGGCGATTCCGGTACCCATGGTGCCCATTCCGATGACAGAGACGATGCGCGCGATTTCCCCTGTTTCCATGGTGGGCAGTCTGCCAAAGACTCAGAAGAGACGAAGACCCGAATCGGTAGTTCCCTTGAGTTCGTCGTAATCCACGACCACGCAGCGGATTCCCCGGTCCTCCGCGAGCGTCCGGGCCTGCGGCTTGATTTCCTGCGCAGCAAAGACCCCGGAGACCGGCGCTAGGAGCGGATCCCTGTTGAGTAGCTCGAGATAGCGCGTGAGTTGTTCGACCCCGTCTATCTCACCTCGACGCTTGATTTCGACGGCCACACTCGCACCGTCAGAGTCACGGCACATCAGATCCACCGGACCTATCGCGGTCGGGAATTCCCGACGCACCAGCGTCCATCCGTCTCCGAAGGTCTCCACGTGCTCGGCGAGGAGCTTTTGCAGATGCGCCTCTACTCCGTCCTTGACTAGCCCTGGGTCGATTCCCAACTCGTGCTCGGAATCGTGCACTACCTCCAGAAGGTCGATCACCAAGCGTTCGCCGGCCTTGTTCTCGACCGTCCAGGTTCGCTTCGAAGAGTCCGCTTCCTCTTCGGTCAGCCAACACGGCGGACTCATCCAGTTCAAAGGCTTGTAGGAACCGCCATCGGCGTGGACCAACACCGAGCCGTCGGCCTTGACCATGATCACCCGGATTGCTTCGGGGAGGTGGGCACTGAGCCGACCTGCGTAGTCGACGGTGCACCGGGCCACGATCAATCGCACCCGACCACCCTAGGAGCCGGGCTATGAGTGCAGATGGTCGACCACGCGATCCAATATCCCCGCGACGTCGTAATCCTTGGGAGTGAAGACTTCCGCGACACCCTGCTCGCGAAGCCACGTGGCGTCCTCCTCGGGGATGATCCCGCCCACCACGACCACCACATCGTCGGCACCGTGGTCGGACAGGCCCCGCAGGACTGCTGGAACCAGCGCCCGGTGCGAGCCGGACAGGATCGACAGCCCGACCACATCGACGTCTTCAGACACCGCGGCATTGACGATTTGCTCGGGTGTCAGCCGAATCCCCTGGTACACGACTTCGAAGCCAGCATCACGTGCGCGGACCGCAATTTGCTCTGCTCCGTTGGAGTGGCCATCGAGCCCAGGCTTACCCACCAAGAAGCGGTAGGGCCTTCCGCGCTCGGCGGCCAGAGTACGCACGCGCGCGGCGACCCGGTCCATCGCAGTCGCCTCTTTTCCGGACGACCCACCCTTTCCGGACGACCCACTGGGCGCCACGGTGGAGTCGATTCCGGTCGGAGCCCGGTATTCACCGAACTCCTCTCGCAAGACCGCCGACCATTCCCCTGTGGTGACACCGGACCGGGCGCACTCCAGCGTCGGCTGCATGAGATCGCTACCGGAACGAGCCGCCGCGCGAAGAGCCTCGAGCCCGGCACGGACACCGTGATCATCACGCTGTTCACGCCACCGAACCAGACTCTCGATTGCCTCTTCTTCGACGGCGGGATCCACGATGTAGACGGCGTTCTCACCCTCGACCTGAAGCGGACTGGGCTCGGTGGACTGGAAGGCGTTAACCCCCACCACCGTTTCCTCTCCCGATTCGATCCGAGCCCGACGCCGGGTCAACGACCCCACCAGCTGCTGCTTCATGTAGCCGCTCTCCACCGCAGCGACAGCACCACCCATGTCGAGAACCCGCTGCAGCTCAGCCGTCGCCGCCGACACCATCTCCGCCACCGTGGTCTCGACAACCGTCGATCCGGCGAAGAGATCGTCGTACTCCAACAGGTCAGTCTCATAGGCGAGTACCTGCTGCATTCGTAGTGACCACTGCTGATCCCACGGCCGCGGCAGACCGAGTGCCTCGTTCCATGCCGGCAGTTGAACCGCTCGAGCCCGAGCATCCTTGGACAGCGTGACGGCGAGCATCTCAAGCATGATGCGGTAGACGTTGTTCTCCGGCTGGGCTTCCGTCAGCCCCAGCGAGTTGACCTGCACCCCGTACCGGAATCGGCGCTGCTTCGGATCGGCGACGTTGTAGCGCTCACGGGTGATGGTGTCCCAGATCTCAACGAATGCCCGCATCTTGCACATTTCTTCGACGAAGCGGACTCCTGCGTTCACGAAGAAGGACATCCGGCTGACCACGCGGCCGAATTCCTCCTCGGGCACCTGCCCGGATGCACGAACGCGGTCGAGCACCTCAATCGCCGTCGCCATCGCGAACGCGATCTCCTGCGTGGGCGTGGCACCGGCCTCTTGGAGGTGGTAGCTACAGATATTGATGGGGTTCCACTGCGGGATCGTCCCCACCGAGTACACGATCATGTCGGTGATCAGGCGAAGCGAGGGTTCCGGCGGGAAGACATAGGTACCGCGACTCAAGTACTCCTTGATGATGTCGTTTTGCGTGGTTCCTTGCAGATCACCGGGCGCAACCCCCTGTTCCTCAGCGACTGCCACGTACAACGCGAGCAGCCACATGGCAGTCGCGTTGATGGTCATGGAGGTGTTCATGCGATCCAGCGGGATGTCACGGAAGAGCGTTCGCATGTCCCCGAGGTGGGCGATGGGAACCCCGACCTTGCCGACCTCCCCCGCGGCCATCGGTGAATCGGGGTCGTAGCCCGTCTGAGTGGGGAGGTCGAAGGCAACCGAGAGGCCGGTCTGGCCCTTCTCCAAATTGGTGCGGAACAAGGCGTTACTCGCCGACGCCGACGAATGCCCGGCGTAGGTACGCATCATCCAGGGGCGGTCACGCTCCCGCATCGGTCCATCCACCGAGGGATCCCCCACTCCCGAATGACGTTCGCCGCCCGACATATGGCCAGCGTACGGGGCTAGGACGCGCTTCGCCCAGGTCTATGGGTGGCGCTCGGGCCGGTCCGGCGCCACCATAGGTTCGTGGGCAATTCCTACTCCTACGTCTTCGGACCGACGATAGCGCTGATCGTCATCGGTCTGCTGGTCCTCGTATTGCGCTGGGCTTTCAGTTCGAAGAAGACCTCGGTTGTCGCAGCCGCAGCGAAGTCCGGTTCCGCAGACGAGTACGGCATGTTGGTTCCGGTCGCCTCCCCTGCGTCCTTCATCGATGGGGAGATGGTCCGTCGCCGACTCGAGGATGCCGGCATCCGGGCCAACCTGGCCAACACCCTCGATGGGCCGAGGGTTCTGGTCTGGCCCAAGGACGAGGATCGAGCACGTCAGGTGCTCATTTCATAGGGGGTCCCTCACGGTGGGCGTCGTCCATCCGCACCACCTGCCCACCGAGGCGAGCCAAGTCATCGACCAACCCGGCGTAGCCGCGGTCGATGTGTCCGACGCCGTAGACGTCTGTTCGTCCCTGCGCCACCAGGCCGGCGAGCACCAGGCCCGCTCCCGCGCGAATGTCCGTGGCTTCGACCGGCGCCCCCGACAAAGATGCGCGCCCACGGATGAGCGCGTGGTGCCCGTCGGTCCGCACATCGGCACCGAGCCTCGCGAGTTCCCGCACGAAGCGGAAACGGGCCTCGAAGAGGTTCTCGGTCACCAGAGCAGCGCCATCGGCGATCGCATTCAGCGCAATGAACTGTGGCTGCAGATCCGTGGGGAATCCCGGGTACGGCAATGTCACGACGTCCACCGCCTTGGGACGATCGCCCATCGACACCACAAACCCATCGGCCGTGTCATCGACCTGAGCACCCGCGCTACGTAGCTTCTCCAAGGCGATGCTCAAGTGACTCGGATCCGCGCCGGCCACTTCGATCCTTCCGCGGGTGATCGCAGCTGCCACGGCCCAGGTTCCCGCCACGATGCGATCGGGCACCGTTCGGTGGGTCACCGGTTTCAGTTCCGAAACCCCGTCGATCACCAGGGTCGACGTGCCGACACCTTCGATGTGTGCGCCCATCGCGATGAGCATCGTGCAGATGTCGACGATCTCGGGTTCGCGAGCCGCGTTGTCGATAGTGGTTCGGCCATCGGCCAGAACCGCGGCCATGACGAGAGTTTCGGTCGCCCCCACGCTGGGAAAGTCGAGCCAAACATCCGCCCCGCGCAGTTGCTCGGAGGTGGCCACGAGATAGCCGTGCTCATTGACTACGTCGGCACCCATGCGCTGCAGACCTTCGATGTGCAGATCCAGGCCACGGGAGCCGATGTTGTCTCCTCCGGGCATCGCCACATCGGCCTCACCGCAGCGCGATACCAATGGTCCAAGGACGCAAATCGACGCGCGCATGCGCCTCACGAGGTCGTAGTCGGCGCGATGGTGGGGACGCTCGGGGACGTCGATCGTGACCACGCTGGCCCGGATGTCTCGTTCCACACCGCACCCGAGCCGCCGCAGCAGTTCGGCCATGATGTCCACGTCCACGATGTCCGGGACATTGGTGAGTGTGGTGGTTCCGGGCGCAAGGAGGGCGGCCGCCATCAGTTTCAGGACCGAGTTCTTGGCTCCGGATACTTCGACGCGGCCCTCGAGGCGGGTACCCCCCGTCAGGCTGAGGGTGCCTCCCCCATCGCCGCGCGTCTCCACCGGTGAATGGTACGAGCGCTGCGTCCCTGCGTGATGGCCCGACCTGCCCTAGGGTCGAGGCATGGTCAATTTGACGAGGATCTACACCCGAACCGGCGACGACGGCACCACATCCCTCGGGGATATGAGCCGGACCGGGAAGAACGATCCTCGCCTGAAGGCCTACGCCGACGTCGACGAGGCGAACTGCGCGATCGGCGTGGTCCTGGCGCAGAGCGGCCTAGACGACGACGTTCAGGCCCTGTTGACCACTATCCAAAACGACCTCTTCGATGTGGGTGCGGACCTGTGCACCCCGGTGGTCGAGGAACCCGAGCACCCGCCGCTGCGGATCACCGATGCCTACATCGAGGCCATCGAGCAGGCGTGCGATGAGTACAACGAGCGCCTGGAACCTCTCCGCTCCTTCGTGCTGCCGGGCGGTACACCCGCCGCGGCTCACCTGCACGTGGCGCGGACCGTGGTCCGACGCGCGGAGCGCTCCACCTGGGGTGCTCTGGACATGTACCACGGTGGAATGAACCCGTTGACCGCCACGTACCTCAATCGACTGTCGGATCTGCTGTTCATCCTCGCGCGGGTAGCCAACGCCGGAAACGACGTCCTCTGGCAACCCGGCGCCCGCTCCTAACCCTTTTTCCCGCACTCCGGGGGATCGACCGTCTTTTCCCCGCTATCGCTGCGTGCTTTCGCCTTTTTCCCAGGGTCGAAATCGCCACTACCCCACGATGGACGACGACGCTTCCGGCGCTGCCGACACCGATGATTCCGCGGGCGCGGGAACGCGTTGCGGCCGTGCTGGTGCCGGAACGAATCCCCGCGCGATCAGCCCGAAGATCAACAAAGCCGATGCGGTGATGAGCAGCCCGATCGACCACTCGGTCATGGCGTCCGTCCCGGCCAGTACGTAGTGCGCCGTCGCCAGAGGCCACGCTGAGTACGCGATGACGTGAGTCTTGGCGAAGATCTTCGCGCCGTTCTTGCCCAGCCGCTGCCGAATACGTCCGACGACGCTGACGGGAAGCATCAACCACATCGCAATTACGCCCAGCGAAACCGCGAACGGCTCCCAGGGTGCGATCCCTGGGATGAAGAGCTGCGGAATCGTGAACGCAACTACCGGATCCACCACCAGCAGGACGAGGTGGATGGCAAGGAACGCCAGCGCCAGCGAACCGAGCCAGCGGTGCATGTTCAACAGCACCGGCGGCTTGACTCCGGTTCCCAGCAGTCGAGTCCGTAGCAGCAGACCCCACAGGACCACAGCTGTCAGCAGACCCCACGCCGTTACACCCGATGCTCGAATGCCCAGCCAGGTCCAGGGGATCTCAATCGCCGTATTCATCACGCCACCTCCGATGTTGCCCACATGCGGGCGAAGTCGTCTCTCATCACGCGGTCCTGACCCAGCACGACCGCCGCGAAGCCTGAGGGCAGCGACGCGATAGTCGCCTCTGGTTGGACCACACACGAGGTTGCCCACACCTCGCACTCCCACGCACGATCCCCCGACACCGTTGCCTGCACGACGGCTTCATCGGTGCTGACACCCGTCGTGGGGTCGAGAACGTGGTGCCGCGATTCCGCCCATCGACGAGTCTTGGTCGTGGACGTGGCAATTCCTGCATGCTCGATGCCGGACTTCCATCGGGCCTGCCCAACGAACGTTCCGGATTCAGGGCTTCGCTCGTCGCGGATGCTGACGATCCATTCCTCGTCCTCACCGGGCGTTCCCGAGAGAGCGATGTCACCGCCGAGATCAACGAGAACTCCATCGACACCCGTCGAACGCAGTTCGTCGACGACAATGTCCGCAGCCAAGCCCTTGCCGATCGCCCCGGGATCGAGTCCCAAACCGGCCGGGAGCTCAATCTCTTGATCAAGAACGACGACGTTTGCCATGCCTGGGACCGTCGCTGGAGTAACGGATGCGCCGACTACAAAGTCGGATGCGATGACCTGGGTGAAGTCTCGGTCGTACCCGTGCGAGCGAATCGCATGCAGGATCGATGGGTCGAAGGCACCCGAGGTCATCTCCCAACCCCGTCGCATGGCGCTGACCAGAGTCACGGTGTCATCCGAGACGGGAAGCGAACCCTTACCTGCCGCCTCGTTCAACCGGCTGAGTTCACTGGTGTCCAAGAAGCGACTCCACAGTTGCTCGAGAAGTCGCACGCGACCGACGCCTAGGTCGGCGACGTCTTCGATGGCGCTTTCGCTACCGCTTCCGAAGACGACGACCGAACAGGCTGTTCCCATTGCGCGGAAGGTCCGCTCGGCTCGCATGCTTCTGCTCATCTCAACTTCCTCGGGTCTGCGCCTGCGGCTTCGCGACGTTCGGGGCCGCAGCCGGTTTGGGCGCCGGCTTGGCAGCTGGCTTGGGTACCGGCTTCGTAACGGCCTTGGGTGCCGGTTGCGAAGGTTGCGCCGACTGAGTTTTATTCGAAGCCTGGGGAGCCGAAGAGTTCTTCGTGCTCGAGGACTTCTGACTGGAAGACTTCTTGGTGCTCGAAGTCTTCGCCGGGACAGTGGTACCCGATCCCGCCTTCGCCATCGCATCCGCCGAGGCCTGCAGTTTCGCGGCAGCGTCGAGGAGTTCCTTGTGATACGCCTCGAGTTTGGCGCGTTCAACCTCGAGCGCCCGGGCATATTGGTCGAGCTGCTCCTCGGTCAGACCTGATGTCGACGTTGCCACCGGTGCCGTAGTGGTGTCCGCAACACCATTCGCCGAGGTGTCGACCGCGGTCATGTCGACTTGAGGTTCAGCTGCCGCAGCGTCACCTACGGCTCGAACTCCAACGACGCCCACCAGCCCAAGGCACGTGGCTCCGGCCAGGCCTACCGCCCAAACCTTGTCCGCGGTGCCCTGGCGTCCGCGCGACGGCTTGCGTTCAGAACTACGTCCGGCTGCGTGCTTAGTCATCGTCGCCATCCCGCTCATCGTGATCGTCGTCATCGTCATCGTCGTCATCGTCATCGTCGTCGTGATCGTCGTCGTGATCGTCATCGTCGTAGCGATCGTCGTCGTAGTCATCGTCGTCGTCGTAGGTCGCTGCCGGCTTGGGTGCCGGAGCTGCCTTGTCCACGACCCAGTCGTAAACAACGCCAGTGGTCGCTTCGACGTATCCGGTCACCACCGACCCGTCCGACCGCTCGATCTGGACGGCAAAAGCGTCGTACCCGGCATGCTGGACGCGATTGGTCTGGAGCACTGTCCCCGCGGTCGCCGCGGTAGCTGCCTGCCTCGCCTGGCGCGCCGAGATGGTCGCTACCGGTTCACTTGATGGCTCTTCGCTCACCGTTGCCTTCGGGGTTGGCTTGGCAGTCTCGTCGGAAGTTGAGCGTGTGGGAGTCGGGGTGGAGTCCTCAGTAGCCTCCACCGTGGTCTCCCGAGCCGTGACCGGAGCAGGTTCGACCGGCTGGGGCACCACGATCGTGGGCAACGGTGTCGAATCGACAGAAGGCAAAGCCTCCGCCGTCGGATCGGCGACGACGGTGGGAGCAGGCTGCGAGCTGCTGACCGTGGCTGCCACGATGGGTGCGTTCTCCGTGGTGGTGCCCGACGCCGCCGCGTTGATAACGGCGACTCCCGCTACCGATCCTGCTACGAGGACTCCTGCGGCCGCCGCGGATATCGCGATTGCACTCCGGCGCTCCATGATGTCTCCTTCTAGGTCTGTTGCGGGCCCTCGTGTGCCGAAGGTCCGGTTCTTCGTATGTCCCCAAGGTAGGTGGGGCACCCGAAAGGGGGCGTCAAGCCGAGGTAAAGCTGAGGTAAGGCCTACAGCGATCGACAGCAGGAGGGTCAAGTAGCGCCTGCATTCGTGGGACCATTTACCCATGCGGGCCCTGGTTGTCGAAGACGATCCTTCTGTTTCCGAACCATTGATCTCCGGACTCGAGCGCAATGGGATCGAGACAACCCACGTGGCCTACGCCACCCAGGTGGT
>CAJXUJ010000032.1 GCA_913061025.1 uncultured Actinomycetes bacterium
TTGCCAGCCACCGACTCCCCGAGGGCGAGTAGTGCGATCGTTTCTTCATCCATATGACCGCCACGTCCTTCGACCTGGCTCTCAACGCCGGACACCGTCCACCTCCAATCGATCCCGTAGCCGTCCTAGCGAACGTCGTACATGGCTCTTTACTGTGCCCAATGGCAGGTCGAGAAGACTAGCCACTTGAGCGTGTGTCATGTCTTGGTAAAAACACAATTCCAAAATTCGTCGCTGCGGCTCGCCGAGCCGTTCGATCTCGTCGGCCAGCAGGACCTTGTCGATGACCGATTCCACCGCCGGGTCGAGGACCGCCTCCTCGGGGAGCTCCTCCTGGGGCTCGGGTGCCCTGCCCGCCGCTCGGTAGTGATCGGCGATCTTGCGTCGGGTGATGCCCAGCAACCAGCCGGGCAGCGACCCGGAGTCTGGATCGAAACCTTGACGGCCCTGCCACGCGGCCACGAATACCGCCTGAGTCACATCCGCGGCGTCGTCGTCGTTCCGAACACTGCGACGAGCCACGGTGTAGATCAGCGGGGACCAGCGGGTGTACACCTCATGGAGCGAACCGTCATCGCCTCGAGCGAATGCCGCGGATATTTCCGCATCTGCACTCGACCGCACGGACCGTTCCTCCGTTACCGACTCCGTCGTGGTCGAGCCCGCTGATGAGCCGCCGACCGGGACATCAGTCTGCCTCATGAGCGCACCTCCTCGCTCACGGGGACCGCGGTTACGACAACGTTTTCCCGATAGCCGTCGCCACCGCGATCGAAGTAACCGATGCACGAGATGAGCGTCAATCGCTCGTCTCCGTCTTCGGCGAATAGGTCGGAAGTCGGGAGGATGTCCTTCGCGATGACCTCACGAGCCACAACTTCGTAGTTGCGGAGTGCGCCATCGCTGAGTTCGAGCGATACCTCGTCACCGACATCCAGCGCCGAGATGGAGTAGAACGCCCCGCGACCCTGATCAAAGCCGTCGCGGTGGCCCACGATCACCGTCGACCCTTGCCCCTGTGCGGGATCGGATCCGAAGCGATACCAGCCAACTCGGGCGACGTCATCGGGAATCTCCACCGAGCCATCGTCATAGACGCCAACAGAATCGACTGGCGCGTTAATTCCGAGCTTGTCTATCGCGACCCGCACCGGGGGCATCGGCTCGATGGTCGACCGGGGCTGCACCGGTGTACCGATCCGCGTGACGTCCGGGCCTGCCACGTCGGGACCGGTGTCCGTGTCCGTCGATCCAGCGTCGGTTGAGCCATTCGACGGCTGATCTGACGGACTGGCCGACGTACTTGACGTCGGACGTTCCCCCACGGTCTCGACCGCTTCGGTCGACGAACCGGACGCGACGAACCCCGCCCACGCCAGCGGTGCTCCGACCAGCAGCACGAGGCTGCCGATCAGCACCAGCATTGCGGGGCGGGGTCGTCGCATCTCTAACTACGCGCGATTCCGAGAGAGCCGCGTCATGGCGCCAACGGCACCGAGGGCGCCGAGGGCCATCAGGCCAGCGGTCCAGACGGGCAGCTGATCGGTGGCAGCCGTGGAGCCGCCGCCGGCGGCGACACCGGTCGGGGCGCCGTCGAGGCCGTCGATGACCTGCGTAGCCAGAGCAAGGTTTCCAGCTTCAGCCGAGCCCCAGGCGTACACGATGGTGTTGGTTCCCTCGTCGAGAGCCAGATCAGCCGGTCCGAGCGCCACGGTGTCGGTGCCCGCGAGCACGACGTCAGCGCTGTAGGTGCCTGCCGGAACCGCAACGATGGCCTCGTCGGGGTTCACCAGGTTCTCGATGATGACTGCGCCGTCGGCACGAACGTCAACGGCGGGGGCCGCGGCGATGTGACGCACCGTCAAACGGGACTCACCGGCAGCAACCTCGGAGATGTCGTTGACGTAGACGTTCAACGCCGGGTTGCCGTCGGCATCCAGGTTGGCGGTCACGGTCGCGTTAGCTCCACCAGGAACCTCGACACCCGCAGCCTCCAGCACTGCGGTACCGCCATCGGGAGTCTCACCGTCGGCAAAGACCGCGAGGTCGTAGGTGCCCTCGGGAACGGTCAGGGTCTCCAGCGAGCCCGGGGTGAAGTTGTCGATGAGCATGGCGTCACCGGCGTAGACGTCCACGACGTCGGCTCCGGAACCTTCCGGAATCGCGTGCAGGACCGAGACGGTGGCGTCCATGTCGCCGCCGTGACCGTCAGCCAGTGCAGGGGCTGCGCTGAGCCCGAAGGGAAGAGCGAGGGCGGCCGCGGCGACCGCTCCACGACGGACCGCGCTGCGGCCCCGGGTGGTACGAGAGTCGTTCATGTTCGGCTCCTAGGTATTCATTGATGACCCCGACCAGCCGGCCGGTTACCTAGGACTTCGCACCGGGATGCCTCCGTGGATGCACCCAAACCGAAGAATTTTTTTCAGGCCAGGGACAAGAAGAGCTTTTCGAGTTCTTCCGCAGTCATCGGGGCTTTCTCGCCGTCCTCCCAGCACTGCTTGAGGCCGGTTGCCACCACCTTGAACCCGGCACGGTCGAGGGCTTTGGACACCGCGGCGAGCTGGGTGACGATGTCACCGCAACTGCGGTCGTCCTCAATCATGTTGATCACACCATCGAGCTGACCACGGGCGCGCTTGAGGCGCATAAGGACGTCGCGGCTGATGCTGGGATCGATTTCCATGGGCGCAGGATACCGCAATACCCTGTGGGGTATCGTATTTTGCATGGCACACGAGCACGGCAAGGCCGTCCAAGAGCCCCTCGCCCCCCTGGCCCGAAACCTCCGACAGGCGATTCCCGATGTCTATGCGGGCTTCAAGGAACTGCACGCCGGGGCTATGGCCGATGGTGCACTCCCAACCAAGACCAAGGAACTCATCGCGCTTGCCCTGTCCGTTGGCGCCCAGTGCGATGGCTGCATCGCCAGCCACGCCAGAGGAGCGGCTCGAGCCGGTGCCACCAAGGAAGAAGCGGCCGAGGCCATCGGCGTGACGTTTCTCATGCAGGGCGGCCCGGCAACCGTCTACGGTCCGCGTGCCTATGACGCCTTCTGCGAGTACTACGACGCCCAGCACGGCGCATCCGAATCCGGACCCCAGTCCTGAGCCAGACCATGCCCGGGCGAATTGCCCTCGTCGGTAGCGGCGAGTACCTGCCCGAGATGCACGAACTCGAGGAGTGGCTCCTCGCCGACAAACCCGCTCGCTATGTGCAGTTGGCGACGGCCGCATCCCTCGAGGGCGAGGAGTCCCTGCGCCGCTGGCATGACCTCGGAGCCAAGGCTGCCGATCGGTTGGGCGTCGAGCAAATCATCGTCGACGTCCGACTCCGCGAAGACGCCATGGATCCCGCTCACGTCGACGCAATCGAAGGCGCCGGTCTGATCTACCTCTCCGGCGGCAACCCGAAACACCTCGCTCGGACCCTGATCGACACTCCGGTATGGCGCGCCATCCATAGGGCCTGGCGTGCGGGCGCATCCATCGCGGGCTGTTCTGCAGGAGCGATGGCCTTGAGCGGCTACGTCCCCGACATCCGTCACCCGCGCGCCGGAGGACAGGAGGGCCTGGGCCTTGTTCCGTCGCTTCGAGTTTTGCCGCACTTCGACGTCTATGCGAAGTGGATTCCCGACATGGTGATGCGACCGATGCTCTCCGAGACGACGACCGTTGTCGGCATCGACGAGCAAACGGCCTTCCGAGCGGAGCCACCGGAAAATCCCAAGGATCCCTGGGAATTCCGAGGTGTGGGCCGAGGCTCGTGCTGGCGCATCGATCACGATCGCAAATACCGAGTCAACTCTCCTCTCCCACTTTCCGTGGACATGGGAGATCACCAATAACTAGTCGCTAATCGCCGGCGTTACTCCCCACAGCCGCCCTCGATGGCGCGCCACGAACCGATACACACGTTCACTCACGGGAAGCACTGCCGGCGCCGACACCACACGGCCGACCTGAGGCCACATTCCCACACCCACACCAAGGATCCGACCAACCGCTAGCGCTCCACTGCTCACCTTCGAGCCATCCACGAATTGAACGGCCGCCTCACACTCCTCCCGGCTCACGGGGAATTGATCTAGGTCAACACTTTGATAGGCGAGGAACTGCGCGCGGGGGCGAACGTACTTTCGTGCGACATGCACACTCCAGGTGCAAAAGCCGCATCGACCATCGAAAAGAACAATCGGCATCGCTGCCGCCGAGTCGGTCACGAAGACTCCTTCGCAACCAGCGCCTGCAACTGCTCGCACTGATCCCGCGCGACCGCCTGCGTGTATTTCGCGAAATCCCATCGACTCGTAGGAATCTGCGCGATTTCATCATTTGTCATGCCGAGCAGTTCCTCGGCGAACGACGACGTCTCTGCGAGCGCTTCAACTAGCGGAGCGAACCGGTCATCGACGTCGGCAACCCTCGTAGCCGCCTCAAGCCGAAGGGTGGCTCGTTCAACGTTGCGGGCACGCTGATCAGGATCGGTGTCGAGTACTGACACCACGGGCTCGTCTGCTTCATTCCACCCGCACGCGAGTGCGGCATCGTCGGCGATGGGGGGTGTCGAGCACGACGCCAGCGCCAGAACAAGAACCGGAAACCCGGTTACCCACCGCCTCGCGATCACCCCTCCACCGTAGGTCGCTTCGCGTCGATGGGCCACACTGCAGCCGTGGAGCCAACGATTCTCAGCCCGGGAATCCGAACCTTCAAACCCCGACGAAGCCGCATCACCCCCCGTCAGGCACGGGCCTTGGCTTCACCCGGATCACACCTCCTTACTCGTCAGACCCTGTCGAAGGCCTGGGAGTCGAACCAGCCCGTGGTACTCGATATCGGATTTGGCTCGGCCGGACCCGTCGTCGAACTGGCCCGTTACTTTCCCGAGCAGACAATCCTCGCCATCGACGTTCACACACCCGGTATCGGCGATCTTGTCGACCGGTGCAGCTCCGAAGACATCAACAACGTGTTCATCATCGAAGAGGACGTCCTGGAATTGGTTCCTCGGCTTCCCGGGTCGCTCACGGGCGTTCGCTCGTTCTTTCCCGATCCGTGGCCCAAAGCTCGGCACCACAAGCGTCGGCTGGCTCAATCCCCGGTCATCGACGCCATGGCCAAAGTCGTCGAGCCAGGCGGTTTCTGGCACCTCGCAACCGACTGGCCGGAGTATGCGGAGTCGATGATCGAGGCGTTTTCATCGAACGATCACTGGTCAGGAGGGTCAATCGATCGACCCGAATGGCGCCCCCTCACCCACTTCGAAAAGCGCGGGATCCGCGAGGGGCGGCCGATTGTCGACGTGTGGTTCACCCGGAACTGATCTACCGTCAGGTCATGCGTGTCCTCGCTCTGATCGCTGCGGCGGTACTCCTCAGCGGTTGCGTATCCGACACGACCACCGGGGGTGCGAACACAGCACCGTCAGTGCAGCAGGAACAGCCGACACCATCCCCGGACCCATCTCTGTCTGCGACACCACAACCCGAGGAATCGTCGGCCCCAGAGTCGGACGCCACCGTTCCCTGCGAAGACGTGATGTTCCAACGCGCCCAGGGCACGATCAGAAGCCAGCAGAGCGCATTCGCGAACGGAGACTTCGAGGCAGCACGGGCGTTCGCGTCCGAATCCTTCCGCGATTCTGTTCCAGTCGATCAGTTCGAAGCGATCATCGAAGGTACCTACGCATTCCTGCTGACCGATCCGGCAATCGAATTCTTGGATTGTGAGCGACTGGACGAGACCGCACTTATCCAAGTGGAAGTCTCGGGAACACCGGTTACCGTCATGGCCTACCGCGTGGTGTTGGAGAACGAGTCCTGGTTCATCGACGCCGCAAGTGTCGTCGGGACGAGAAACGATGTCACGACGTAGTCAGATCACCGCGCAATCAGATCACTGTGGTACTAGACATCTATGCAAGCGAGGCACTGATAGCGGCACTGGCAGCGATTAATGCGGCACGTTCATCGTCAGCAATTTCCTCGTCCACAACCTGAGACCAACCCATCGGGTCCAGCAGCACCGGCACAGCAAGCGGACCCCGGAGTCCACCCATCTCACCATCAAGGATCACTTGCGCCGGAATGGCGATCTGCTGACCATGTGCAAGGAACCCGACCATGTCGACGACGGCGTGCGCTGTCGCGAGTTCGGTTGTTCGGCCGGCGGTGAAATGCGTGAAGAAGGGCTTGATTGCAGCACGAACGTCCGCAGGTTGCGCCTGGATGAAGTCGTAGGCACCTCGAACATCACCATCGGTAATGAGCGACAACGCACGAGTTCGCGCCTCCGGGATCTCGTGACTCAGGTCGACCAAATCACGACCCTCCCGTGCGGCGCCGATGACATCCGCAAGCTGCTGCGCGCTGACGCCACGTGCATGGATACGCGACCAGATCGGCACCAAGTGATCGCCGTGCTGGCCCCACATTTGTGCGTTGACCATCGGACGGCGGATCCCGAGGTCGGCTGCCAACTCACGTCGAAACCGCAATGAATCCGACCAGGCCGCCGCCGCGAGGAGCTTGTGCCGCGGCACAATCGAGCCGAACGCGTGGATCGCCGACTCGACCGGGTTCGACTGGACGATCACCATGACGTCGTTGCCCATCCGGCCAACCGACTCTGCGGCTTCGCCGAATATCCGACGATTGGTCTCAGCAAGCGCAGCCCGATCGGATGTCTCACGAGTGACGGTGGCGCCAGCCATCATCACGACAACGTCAGCGCCGGTGGCAGCGACATCGGTGCCGATTTTGATCTTGGGCGCCTGGTCGGCGAACGCATCGTGGAGGTCCGCCCGCAGTCCCCACAGTTCCGATTCATGGGCCCCACCGGCGTGGCCGATCAAGTGCACGGTGACCGTCTCGGGCAAAAGGGATCGTTCTATGAGTTGGGCAGCAACTTGACGTCCACAACTACCGGTCGCTCCAATGATCGCTACATCCACGCCCGGAGCGTAGACGTCAGCGAACGACTGCCTTAGATCGGCCGATCCAGCACATCGGTGACAGCATCAAGGACCGCGCCTTGCACCGCACGCCACTGCGACGCTCGACTCGTATCTCCGCACATCCGGCGATACACCTCCGCACCCAGCATTTCGATGTCTCCATGGCCGGAGCCGGGAACAACGACGACGCAACCTGGCCTACGTTGCTCGAGGAAATCGCTGAGGCGCCCCTGTCGATTGCAGGGGCTCGGTGGTGCTGCGATCGCACGAATCGGAACATTCGCCAGTCTGGGCCACGCACGCTCGATGAGGTGGTTGGGGCTGTCGTTTCCGTCCACGTAGACCAGGCCCCGAACATCCACCCCCGATTCGGCGAGCACCGGCGTCATCCACGACCCTGCAGCCGCTCCCGCCGAGTGGCCGACCACGACCACCCGCCCAGTCAGGCGACCTGACCGCACTAGGCGTTCAACTACTCTAGTCAGATGGCGACGGTCGTTCATCAGAACGGGAAACCATCGAGGCGCAAGTGCCGGTCGCACACAGTCCCACCCTCGCCGTTGACACGCCTCGCTGAAAGCGGCGAGGTGCCTGGGCTGACGGGTGAATCCGTGCAGGGCAACAACCGTCACCTGCGACGCGTCAGTCGTCAGCGGATACCCACTCATTGGCATCGGATTGTTCGGACACCGTGAAGACCTTGATGCGAGCCGGCATCATCCACGCCACAGCATGAATCGAATGCGCGACCCAGGCAGTGTCCGTGACGACCGCGATCTTCTTCCAGTGCCGGAACTCCTCGGTTCCAATGACCGCGTCATCCCACATGGCAGCACCGCTGTAGCCGGTGAACTTGTCACCGAGGACGTACATGATGCTGATGGAGCCGTTTTCGGCGATCGCCGCCTTGACCGCCGGATCGAGTGTGTCCTTGTAGTCCTGGGACGTCACCTCTCCAACCGCTTCGAATGCGACGACGTCCTTCGGGAAACCCTGCAGCAAATTGATCATGAATCCACAGTACGCCGACAATCACCCGGGTTGCCCGGTGAGAACGGTCAGATGGTGGACACGGGTCGAAGCGGGAAACCGGCTGCGGTGTAACAGGCATCGATGAACTCCGCCTGGGTCACTGCGTCGTCGGCATCGGTGAAGATCGGTGCGTCGTTGCGGACGTGATCGGCGAAGGCCTCGAGCTGATAGGTATAGGTCGTCTTCTTTCCCATTTCCTCGACCCGCTCCTGACCATCGACGTTAACGGTGATGCGGTCGTCGAGCGCTGCCACGCAGAAGTTGTGCGCGAATGCCTCGCCCTCGCTCCCGGTGATACGCATGGTGAAGTCCATCTCAGGAACGACGAAGCTGGACTCAAAGTGCGCGGTGAGGCCCGACGGATAGACCAGGTCTGCTTCGAGCGTCTCATCGACTCCACCAGAGCCTTCGCGTTCAATTGCCGATGCCGAAACAACCGACGGCTCTCCACCCCCCACAGCACCAAGTGTGCGAAGGCCGTGGATCGCGTAGCAGCCGACATCCATCGTTGCTCCACCCGCGAGAGCGAAGTCCCAGCGCGGGTCGGTCGGATCGGTATTTGGAAAGGACATGTGGACGTCAACGTGCTGAAGTTGACCGAGCTCACCCGAACCGGCGATCTCCAGCATCCGATTCATCACCGGGTGGTAGCGGTAATGGAAGGCCTCCATGAACTTCACGCCGGCGGCCTTCGCTGCGTCGCGTACCTCCCGCGCCTCAGCCGCGTTGCTCGCCGAGGGCTTCTCACTCAGGACATGCTTGCCCGCCGCGATCGCGCGGAGGTTCCACGGGCCATGCAACCCGTTGGGGAGGGGGTTGTAGATGGCCTCAACTTCGGGGTCGTCGATCACCGCCTGGTACGAGTCCAGCACCCGTTCCACATCGCTGTCCGCGGCGAACTGCTCTGCACGCGAACGGTCGCGCGCCGCTACCGCGACGAGACGATGGCCGGTCAGGCGGGCGGGCTCGACAATCGCCACGCCACTGATGCGAGCGGCTCCCAACACTCCAATACGCAAAGGCTCCATAGGATGCAGCGTAGACGTCGACTGAGTCGCGAGGAACAGATCTAGACGAGATGCCGTACTTCACAGACAGACTCAAGGAAGTCGTCGCCGTCGATCTCTCAACAACAAATTGGCGGGATGCTCTCCGAGCCACCGTTGTGACAGGGGCTATTTGTCTCGTTCCTGTGCTCCAAGGACACCCGGAGATAGCGGTTCCCCTCTCCATGGGGGCGATCTTCACCGCCGCTACCGAAGCAGGTCAGCCCTACGGGGCGCGCTGGCGAACGATGCTGTGGAGCACTGCGGCGATGATGGGTGCAACGCTGCTAGGCCAACTGGTCTCGGATTCACCGATTCTGGCTATCGCAGTTACTGCTCCCGTTGCATTCCTGGCCGGCAGTATCGGGACCTTCGGAAAAAGGTCTGCGATCGGCGGGGTGCTCGCCCTCGTCCTGTTTTCCATCTATGTCGGCCATCCGGCACCGGTCGTTGACGCACCCACATCGGCCTTACTGGTCGGGTTAGGTGGGTTTATTCAGACTATTGCGGTCGTCGCAGATAGTTTGCTCCGACGTCGTCCTACATCGGCAACCCCAGCAGTCGAGTCGACCCACAGGAATTGGGATCCAGTCTTTCTCAGGCACGGAGCAAGGCTTGCCGTCCTCATGGTCATCGCTACTGCTATTTCGGAGCATCTATCCGTGCCCCATCCATATTGGCTCCCGGTATCCGTCGCGTGGATGAGCCTTCCTGACCGCAACGGCACCGTCACGCGAGTATTCGCACGTCTCACCGGCACAATCGTGGGACTGATCGTCGTCGCCGTGCTGGCCTTCGTCTTCACCCCGAGCCTGCTTGGATTTTTGGTAATTTCCCTGCTGGGCGCGGGAATCAAGATCACATTGATCAAGGCCAACTATGCGCTGGGCGTCTGCGGAGCCACGATAAAAATCGTGGCTCTGCTTGCATTGCTGGGGGATCCCATCGTCACCACGATGGATATGCGATTGCTTGCCACCGTTGCCGCAGCATTCCTCATCGTGGCGGGATTCATGATTCCGCAGGCTGTCTCACGACAACGTCGGGGACCTCAGTCCGCGACTACCTGATGGGAAGAGGCCGCATCGGTCATACCTTCGTCTGAATGCCGACGCCGAATGAGGAAAGGAAGAGTCAGCACTCCGATACCGGCCCCGATAAGCATCGCAGTGCCGAGTTCGGTCACCACGGGAAGGTGGATGGCCACAAGTGACGATGACACTAGGGCGCCCACCGACATGCCGATTAGCCCGAGGAGGGCTGCGGCCGAACCCGCAGATCGAGGAAATGGATCAAGACACAGGGCTGTGGAATTGGCGCTCGT
>CAJXUJ010000033.1 GCA_913061025.1 uncultured Actinomycetes bacterium
ACCATCACCAGCCAGTTCCACATCATCCAGCATGCGGTCGTGTAATAGCAGACCCGATCGCCTGGGCGTATGTCGAGGTGGAGTCGCTGCTCAACAAGATCTTTGATCATCACACCGGCCGCGCTGTGCACGATGCACTTGGGCGCACCCGTGGTACCGCTGGAAAAGAGGATGAATCCCGGGTGATCGAAGTCCTGAGCCGTCGTGACCAGTGGAACGACGTCGGATGCCCAGGTGGCCCACGCGTCATGTTCCCCTGCTTCACCTATCACCACAACGCGCTCTACATCAGCAAGCCCGGTGAGCACCTCCGGAATCGACGGCCGCATGTCGAAGGTGCGGCCGCCGTAGGTGTAGGTGGAGCCGACAAGCAGCAGCCGTGGGTTCACTTGACCGAATCGGTCGAGAACCCCGGCGGGGGCGAAATCTGGTGACGCCGTGCTCACGACCGCCCCGATCGACAACGCGGCCAGCGCCCAGATGACTACCTCGGGCACATTCGGTGCCCACGCGGCAACGCGGTCCCGGGGTTCGATACCCGCCTGCCGCATGCGCGCGGCGACGGAGGCAACTTCTGCGCGCAACAGACCTCGCGTCCAGGAGCGGCGTTTGCCGCTCTCGTCGACCCCCACCAGCACTTCGTCATCTGCGGGACCTGCGAGAAGCGTGTCGACGACGTTCAGCCGGGCATGGGGAAAGAAACGCGCGTCGAGGAATTCTGAGCCCGGTTCGAACGCCCGATCTCCGGGCTCTCCCACGACACCACATTCATCCCACGCCCAGGACCAGAAAGCGTCGAGGTCTCGAACGCTCGCGGCATGGGCTTCGGTGAAGTCCCGACTGCGCGAGGCCTCCATCCACCTGCGCATCGCTGCGCCCGAATCGGCGGACGGGGACCACAACACGTCATCCGGCATGCGCGCAGCCTGCCAGATACGAGCTCAGTACTACGCGTTGTCGTCTGGCAAACGGTTGTCCGTGTAGTACGCGCGAACCTGAGGCATGACGTTGCGCATCATGAACAGCGGACGGCGCAGACCCTCGGCGTTGGGGCCGGGGCGGGTCTTGTCCATCCACGCGCGGTAAACCTCACGGGACTTGTTCGTGTCGACGACGACATCTCCGTACTTGTCCTCGTCGTGGGCCTTCTCGATGCGCACCTTCTGGTGCCAGCAGTGCATGCCGGACCAGGTATCCGGGTGCACACCGAAGGCGAGGTTCTGATGAACGCCCGGGTCTTCCCAATTGATGCGCGTGGAATCGGCGTCCTCGCTGACGAAGGGCTTGATGCCCTCGACGTACCGGAGCCGCCAGCGACCATCATCGAGCTTGCCGACGTTCACCTTGCCGGTCACCCAACGGCTACCGGCATCATCGGTGGTGCGCCAACGACCCATGTGGTGGGACAAAGCGCTGACACCAGGACGGATGCCTTCGGTGGCCCAAATGCGGGCGACGAAGTAGCCGATCTCGGTATTCACGCGGACCATGTCGCCGGTGTCGATCCCTAACTTCTGAGCATCGATCGGGTTCATCCACATCGGGTGCTTGTTCGAAATTTCGTTCAGGTACTTGGCGTTACCCGAGCGAGTATGGATGAGCGTCGGCAGCCGGAAGGTCGGCACCAGCACCATCTCACCTTGCGAATCGTCAAGTTCGTGGTGCGAGACGTGCGAGGTGATGTAGCAAGGAGTGGCGTATTCGCGCCAGCCGAAGGAATCCATCGACGGCGAGAACAACTCCAGTTTGCGCGATGGGGTGAGCCAGCCGGCTACCTTCGATCCATCCTCGAGTTGGACTCCCACCGCACCCGGCTCCCCGACGAGAGGCTTCTGCGTCTCAGGGGTGTACGGCTTGCGGAGGACACCCTCGGCATCGGGCTCGGCGCCTTCGAGTTCGGCCTCGGTGAGCGGGCGCTCGTCCTGCCGGTAGAGACCGTTGGCGATCTCCACCGCGCCGTACTTGCGCATGTACTCCAGGGGAGTGAGGCCGAGCTTCTCGGCCTTCTCGGGCAATCCGGGAACCTGGTTGTCGAAGATCCAGCCGTAGTAGTCGTCCACGGTGACCTTCTCGCCCGGACGTCCGGGGGCCTCGAAGTACTTGCGGATGCCGAGCTCGCCGGTGGGGTCGATACGCCAGGAAAGCTCGATCCAGAACTCGGTCTCTTCCCAGACCTCGCCCGGGTTCGCGTCGCGAGTATCACCGATCTTCTCGCCCATCTTCTCGAGCGCGACACGGCGGACCGGCTGACGGAAGCCCAGCCACTTGCCGGCGTACTGCTCGTAGGACTGGGTGTCGTGCCGCTCGGTGCTGTGCCCGAAGGGAAGGACGTAGTCGGCCCACACCGCGGTCTCGTTCCAGGTGGGCGTCATTGCCACATGGCAGCCGACGAGGTCCTCGTCGGACAGGGCCTCGATCCAGCTGAAGCCATCCGGGTTGGTCCACACCGGGTTGTAAACGCGGGTGAAGTATGTATCGACCTTTCCGCGGCCCTCCATCAGGAAGTGCGGGAGAAGGATCGACAACTCGTTGGTCGACATCGGAAATTCCTTCGGCCACAGCAACTCGTTCCACGAGTCGTGACCGCCGGGCATCGTCGGGCCGTGTGGGATGAACTTGTTCCACCCGTTGGGGCTGGTGCCGCCCTTCTTGCCGACGCTGCCGGTCAGCACGGTCAGGAAGAACAGCGCGCGAGCGACGGTCCAGCCACCGAGGTTGCCCGCCGATGCCGCACGCCAGGTGTGGGCGGCCATTTTGCCGCCACAGCCGGCGACGATCTCCGCCACGCGCTCCACCTGATCCACGGGAATCCGACATTCCTCGGCGGCGAACTCGAAGGTGTACTGGGCGTAGTCGTCGGTCAGTGCCTTCTTGAATGCCTCGAAGTCCTCTGCCGGGAGATCCGGGTGCAGTTCGCGCATGTAGGTCTTCCAGTTGACCCACCGGTGCATGTAGTCCCAGTCGACCTGGTCGGTACGCATCAGGTACGCGGCCACCGCGAGCAGGAGTGCGGCTTCACTGCCGGGCCAGGTCGGAACCCATTCATCGGCGTGCGATGCCGTGTTGGACAACCGCGGATCGAGAACGACGAGCTTGGCGCCGCCACGAACCTTGGCGTCCATGATGCGCTGAGCGTGCGGGTTGAAGTAGTGGCCGGACTCCAGGTGAGCCGACACCAGGAAGATCACGTTGGCGTTTTGGTGATCGGGCGACGGGCGGTCGTAGCCACCCCATACGGAGTAACCGAAGCGCGCACCCGCTGAACAGATGTTGGTGTGGGTGTTGTTGCCGTCTACGCCCCAGGTGAGCAGCACGCGCTCGATGAAGCCATCTTCGCCGTGGCGGCCAACGTGGTACATCACCTCGTTGCGGCGGTCCTCTTGGATCGCCTTACGGATGCGACCGGCAACGTCATCGAGGACGTCGTCCCACGAGACCCGCTCGAACTTGGCCTCACCACGCTTACCCACCCGCTTCATCGGGTAGAGGATCCGCTCGGGGTCGCTGGTCTGGTTGATCGTGGCCGGGCCCTTGGCGCAGTTGCGGCCACGGGAACCCGGATGCGCCGGGTTGCCCTCGATCTTGACGACCTCTTTGGTCTCCTTGTCCACGAAAGCGAGCAGACCGCACGCGGACTCACAGTTGAAGCACGTGGTCGGAACCAGCATGTAGTGCTTCTCGACCTTGCGCGGGTGGGCCTTGGCGTCGTACATGACGACGTCGTCCCACTCCTCGACCGGCGGGTAGTTCGACACGGTCTCGCGGATGCGCAACCCGTAGTGCTCGGGGTTGTCCGGCCCCACCGGCGAGGCCGCGGGGCGGTGCATGGTCTCCGGATCACGAGGAGTCATCGGATTCGTGCCTTCCGTTCGATTGTTGCAAGGACGTACGGTCTTGGTGGGACGAGCTTTCTACTCTCAGTGTCTACGAAAGCGGCGGATCTTGCGCGGCCATGACGAACACCCTCTCGTGGAGGATGAGCGCCGGCTGGACGAGCAATCCGGCCACAGCGGCGAACACCACAGCACCACCGAGGGCTGCGGGGAGCGCCACGAGCGCGCCGAGGATCGACAGCAGAATTGAGCCACCCCAGAACTGGGCGCGGTAGCGCCCGTGGGTGATGGCGTGGGCGGCCATCTCCGCATTCCGAGTGGCGTGGGTTCCGCCGAATTCCACGGCTGTGATCAGCAGGTGCGCGACAACGCCGACGATCAACGCCCACGCCAGCCACTGCATGGTGGCCGCGTCGGCACTGATGATCAGGCCGACGACGAGCAAAGCGCCCGAGCCGACCATGACGGCCTGAGCCAGCAGGTGCCAGAACAGCACCGGCGACTGCCACAGGTCGCGGCCCTCGGCTTGACCGAACAGGAACGCGGTGTACCCCGCGACCATGGCACCGGCAGGAATAGCGATCCACGCAAGCCAGGTGAGCCACTCGGTGAAGTTGGCGATACCGAGCAGGTCGGCGGCACCGATGAGGAACCACACCCCGCCGAGTGCAGCACCGATGCCCAGGAAGATGCCGCCGATGGCCAACCAGGACGTCTTGTTGATCATTCGTGGATCGAGCAAATAAATGAAGCGCTTGGGCTGCTTCAGGTCCCAGATCAACAGCACGGCGGTGATCGCCAAGAATGCTTCGGTCAAGAACGGGGCAACCGTGCTGACCAGTGCGCTGGTGTCACCAAGCAACAGGACGATCAGTCCCGCGAGGGCGAGCGAACCTGCAGCGATCGACTTGGTCCACAGGTAGGTCCACACCTTCCAGCCCCACGGACGGGGGTGTGAGGTGTTGAGTGTGAGCCGCGCGTTGCTCAGCGGATCACCCGGAAGTTCGGCAGCGGTTTCCAAGCGCAGTGGATCGGCGTTGGCCCAGAGGTACGTGCCGTCCACCGGAGCCGCCAGCGGATCAAGCACCGTCTGGTCTGCGCCGACGTAATAGGTGTTGGGACGCGTCCCCTGCTCGGGTGTGCGCACGTTCACCGGCTCGATGCTCAGGAACTTGCTGATGCCACTGGTGGGATCGTCGATGTCGCCCATCCAAATGGACTCGGTCGGGCAGACCTGAACGCAGGCCGGCTCGAGTCCCTGGTCGATGCGATGAGCACAGAAGTTGCACTTGGCCGCTGTGTTCGTGTTCGCGTCAATGTAGATGGCGTCGTACGGGCAGGCCTGCATGCACATCTTGCAGCCAATACAGCGCTCGTTATCGAAGTCAACGATGCCATCCGGGCGGATGAAGAGAGCCTCAGTGGGACAGCCCTTCACACACGGTGCGTCGGTGCAGTGGTTGCACCGCATAACACCCATCTCGCGGGTGGTGTTCGGGTACTCACCTTTGTCGACGTACTTAACCCAGGTGCGGAACTGTCCTACCGGAACGTCGTGCTCTGTCTTGCACGCAACTGTGCAGGCATGGCAGCCAATACAGGTGCGTTGATCGATTGCGAAGCCGTAGCGCACGCAATCACTTCTTTCGCACGAGGAAGCGCATGACGTCGCCTTCCTCGCTGGACTCGACGAGCTCGTTACCAGTCTGATCGACCCAGGCCGGGATGTCGGAGCGGGCGCCGTTGTCGGTGGCCTCGATCAGCATCGTTTCCCCGGGCTGAAGTTCCTTGGCGGCCTTCGCCGTCATCAGAACGGGCATCGGGCAGGACTGCCCTTTGGCATCAACGGTGGTCGTCGGATTTTCCATGGCGTTCGCCTTTCGGTGCGATTGTGTGAGAAATGGAAGTCGGTTCTAGATGAACAGGCTGATGTTGGAGTTGGACATCTTCTTCAGCGCGGTAGCGGCTCCGACCGGGTCGCCGAGACCGTCCACCATTTGATCGTTCTCGATGCCAAGGAGATCCATGGTCATCTGACACGGCCACATGTTCACGCCCATGTCTTGGGCCATGCCGAAGAGTTCCTCTGGCGGCATCAGGTTGTTCTTCTTGGCAACCTTGCGCATCATCCAACTGCCCATGCCGCCCATGTTGAGCTTGCTGAGCTTGGCCTTCTTCATGCCGGGGGCGTTCATCCCCGCGAGCATCTTGGTCATGGCGTCGTAACCAGTAATGCGGACGTCGTCCTTGACCAGCGGGAAGAGTCCCCAGAAAGTGAAGAAGACAGTGACGTCCATGCCGTTGGCGGCGGCCGTCGAACTCAGGATCGTGGTAGGCCAAAGCTTGTCGAGATCACCGCTGAAGGCGATGATCGTCATGGACTCAGGCTCGGTGTTCATGGGTGTGTCAGTCATGGAATCTCCTCCGGGTCTAGGGCGACGGTAGATGTCCGGACACCCCCAGGCAAGGGTTTCGGCGCATTTCCCGAAAAATTCGGGGAATTGCTTCCCTCACCGACATGATCGTATTAGCGTCTGCGCATATGTCAATGCGCCCGGATGGCTACGTCAGCGCGCCCAGGAGGTAAGAAATGCCAGGAACCATCACCCCCCGTGAGTTGTACGACGGAATCTCCGAAGGGACCATTCCGTTCATCCTCGACGTTCGTAACCAGGATGAATTCGCGGCCTGGCAAGTGGAAGGAACCAAGCCGGTCGACACCAAAAACGTGCCCATCTGGATCGCAGTTGAGGACGTCGATTCACTCGCTAAGGACGTTCCCCAAGAGTCCGTGGTGATCTGTGCGCACGGCAATGGCAGCGCGATGCTCCTCGATATGCTGGCCGAGGCTGGAGTCGAGACCCGCAACCTCGAGGGTGGAACGGCCGCCTGGGCCGAACTCCTCGTACCCATGCCGCTGGAGTGCTTGCCCGAAGGAGTTATTGGCTGGCAGATCCTGCGCCCCTCCAAGGCATGTCTGTCCTACATGATCGGTGTCCCTGGCAAGGATGCGATCGTCGTCGACCCGGCCCGCTACCCCGATCCCTACATCGAACTCGCAGCGTCCGAGGGCATGACCATCACCCACGTCATCGACACCCACGTGCACGCGGACCACATCAGTGGCGGCCCGGAGCTTGCCGAGAAGGTTGGCGCGGTCTACCACCTTCCCCTCGAGGACGCCGGCGGCTCCATCCCGTGGCCGAACGAACCTCTCGAGGACGGCACCGAGATCGATCTCGGCGGCCACACGGTCGCCACCTTTGCGATCAAGATGCCCGGCCACACGCCTGGTACTACCTGCGTCCACGTGCCCGACCACCTGCTGCTGACCGGTGACACCGTGTTCGTCCGCGGGGTCGGTCGCCCCGACCTCACCGGAAAGGCCGATGAACTAGCCCGCGAGCTCTACTTCACTGTGAACGAGAAGCTGCGTCCGCTCAACCCGGAGACGGTTGTCCTTCCCGCTCACTGGTCCACGGTCGAGGAAATGGGTGAAGACGGCATGGTGAGGACCACCCTCGGGAAGGTCTTCGAATCGACTCTGCTGAACGAAGAAGATCTGGTGAAGTTTGTCGAGGAGATTGTGGGAACGCTTCCCAGCGCACCTGACTTCTACGACACGATCCGTGAGGTCAACTCGGGCAAGAAGGTCTCGGCCGACGAGATCGAAACCCTCGAAATCGGCAAGAACCAGTGCGCAGCGTCGACAACCGTCTAATCAGTCGAAGGTAAGGTTCACCGTCATGGACAAGCAGACCGAGCTCGAGATCCACGATCTGCACGCTCGGATCTGCAAGGCCATCGCCGATCCCAAGCGTCTGCTCATCATCAATGAGCTTCGCAACGGACCCATGACGGTGAACGAAATCGCCGAATCGCTCGAACTTTCCCAGAGCAATACGAGCCAGCATCTCGCTGTCCTCCGGGAGCGCAACGTGGTGCAGGCCGACCGCGAGGGAGCGAGCGTCTACTACTCATTGCGCAGCAAGAAGGTTGTGAAGGCGATCGATCTCCTGCGGGAGTTCATGGCGGAGGAACTGACCGGGTCGACCAAACTTCAGCGCGCCGCGGGCAAGCTCGTCAGCTCTCGCCGCTAGCTCTGGGTCCGACTACGGAGCACCCCTAGTCGAGATCACTCGTTCGACGAACCCAGGGAACCGGAATCCAGGGGACCACTTCGCCGGGCTCGACTCCCGAAGCCGGAATGACGGCCCAGCCGTCAGCGTGAGCGATGCCCCGCAGCATCGCGGATGAGACCCGCTGAACCTGTCGGAAACCTCCGAGTTCACGCCGACCCACCATCAGGCGGGTGAGTTCTTTTCCCGATGGTGCGACGCCCTCGGCCATCTGAACCCGCGGTAGATCGCGCGCCGATCGGGAGTTCCACGTGTCCACGAGTGGCTCGACGAGCGTGACCATCGCCACCAGCGCACTCAACGGATTACCGGGCAGTCCCACAACCGGGGTGCCATCGACGGTCGCGATCATCATCGGATGTCCGGGGCGCACCGCAACACCGTCGACGACGAACTCCGCAGAAAGGTTTTGCAGCGTTGATCGAAGAAAATCTCGATGTCCGCGTGCGGTGCCTCCGGTGGCGACGACCACATCTGCCTCCACGACGGCTGCTCGCAGGCCCGCCTCGAGTTCGGTTGGGTCATCGAGGATCCGTCGGTTAGCGACGACTTCTCCCCCGTACGCCTGCACCCAGGCCGGCAATTGCACTCCGAGCGCATCACGCACGGTGCCCTCGGTTGGTAGTCCCGAGTCGATGACCTCGTCACCCAAGACCAGGATCGAGAACCTCAGAGGACGGACCACGGAAACCTGGTCGATCCCTGCGGCAGAAAGCGAACCGATCAATGCTGGATTGACCACGTCCCCGGCGTGCGCAAGGACGTCACCGACAACGCATTCCTCCCCCCGAGGTCGAATGTGCAGCTTGTCCGGAACCTGCGCGTGAACCGTGCCGCCGATGCCGTCACCATCAACGCGGGCAACCTCCCACGGCACCACGGCCGTGGACCCGACAGGAATCGCGCATCCGGTCGCGATCCGCATCGCCTGACCCGCCGAAAGCGCCTGAGCCGCGGGAGTACCGGTATCAATCGTTCCAGCGATCTGCCAAGGACCCTCCCCGGATACGACCCAGCCGTCCATCGCCGCCGTAGCGAATCCGGGTAGGTCGACAAGCGCGTGCACGTCCTCGGCTAACGTGCGGTTCACAGCGCCATGAACCGCAACGGATTCGACGGGACCAGATCTAACGGTGGAACCCGCACGCTGTCGGGCGTCCCACCAAGAAACGTCAGACATCGAATCCTTGGGCCAACCGGGCAATGGCATCGGCAACAGTGCGCGGATCAGCACCCTGGGCAACGGCGTAGCCCTGGAGGTAGGTGCTGATCGGTGCAGCGGGACGCTCGACGTTATGGGCCGCATCCTTTGCAACATCCAGGATCGTTTCAACATCGGGCGGGGCCGGCACATCGAGTTCGGCCGTCACCATTTCTACCCAGCGTGCAACACGTGCTGCCTGCTCTGCGTTCATCAGAAAGCGTCCTCACCCCTCGCGTTGGGTGGACTCCCGCCGCGCTCGCTCGAGATCGGCGGGAGTGTCCACATCCAGAAGGCTAACGCCGTGATCGATGGGCACCTCGATGGAATCGAGTGACCCAACCAGACGGCCGAACGGCTCGCCGCTCCAATCGGGCCTGGAGCGAGCGGACACACTGAGCGCGCTGCGGGAGTACGCGGCGCACAGCCACTGCTGACGGCCACGTTCATCGACCGGAATCCAGCCCTCCGCGTCAGGATCGCGTCGAACTGCGTCGCGAATCTGAGCAAGGGCGACGTGCGCAAACGGCATATCGACCGCGAGCACCCCGACAACGTCGGACTCACACAGGCTCAGCCCAGCAACCACGGCTGCCGCCGGCCCACCGGGATACTCCGTCCCGAGAACGTGCATCGTGGCATAAGGATCGGCTGCGTTTATCGCTGCCTGGGCGTGGTCCAACAACGATCGCCCCGCAACTTCAACAGTCGCCTTGTCCTGACCGAGACGGGATGAGGCACCTCCGGTGAGCACCAGCCAGTCGGTCAACCCGCCTGCCGAACCGCAGCCTGGGCTTCCGCCTCCTGGACGGCCTTCTGCAACTCGGTCACGGCCGGGGTGAGACGTCCATCCCACTCACCGGCCCGGATGTGCCACATCACGGTATCGACCGCCTGCTCCAACGCTGCGCGTGGCGACCGGGGCCCATCGGGACCGAGTCGGTTCATCACGCGATCGGACGCTGCCAGCCAGTTCTCCGCCACCTGCAGATGACCGACCTGCTTGGTGATCTCCCGCAGCTGCGACCCAGGGTGCGAGCGAGTTGGCGTGACCTC
>CAJXUJ010000034.1 GCA_913061025.1 uncultured Actinomycetes bacterium
CCAAGTTGATCACCCTCGTAGGTGTACCAAGCACCGGACTTGTTGACGATGCCCGCTTCCACACCGAGGTCGATCAGCGAACCTTCACGCGAGATTCCCTCGCCGTAGAGGATGTCGAACTCGGCCTGCTTGAACGGCGGGGCAACCTTGTTCTTGACGACCTTCACCCGAGTGCGGTTACCGACCGCCTCGGTGCCGCCCTTGAGCGTCTCGATACGGCGGACATCGAGACGAACGGATGAGTAGAACTTCAGCGCCTTTCCACCGGTGGTGGTTTCGGGCGAGCCGAACATCACACCGATCTTCTCGCGCAGCTGGTTGATGAAGATCGCGGAGGTGTGGGTGCTGCTGAGCGCACCGGCCATCTTGCGCAGCGCCTGGCTCATCAAGCGCGCCTGCAGGCCGACATGCGAATCGCCCATCTCACCTTCGATCTCAGCGCGCGGCACGAGTGCGGCCACCGAGTCGATCACGATGAGGTCGATCGCACCCGACCGGACCAGGGTGTCGGCGATTTCCAGCGCCTGCTCACCGGTGTCCGGTTGGGAGACGTAGAGGTTGTCGAGATCCACACCCAGCGCCTGCGCGTACTCGGGGTCGAGCGCGTGCTCGGCGTCGATGAAGGCCGCAAGTCCCCCGGATGCTTGAACGCTCGCGATGGCATGCAGGGCAACCGTGGTCTTACCGGACGACTCCGGCCCGTAGACCTCGATGATGCGTCCACGTGGCAGACCCCCGATGCCCAGCGCCACATCCAGGGCGATGGATCCGGTGGGGATGACCTCGATCGGTGCCCGTCCCTCTTCACCGAGGCGCATCACCGACCCTTTACCGAACTGCCGCTCGATCTGCGACAGGGCTGACTCCAGCGCCTTTTCGCGATCATCGGACGCGCTGATCGACGTCAGCGGGGTGCTGGACTTGGCATTCTTGGCGGCCATCGTGTTCTCCTCGCGGTTGATCTGATGCAGCGGACGCTAGGTGCACCCTGTGACAGTCACCCGCCCGATTCCATCCCCCGCCTCGACCTGGGGATCGGATTCCGGTTCTCCCCGCGCCTGTGGAAGCGTCGCGTGGAGTGTGCGGATTCCTGCCAACAGCCGCGAAACTACATCGAACGCGTGTTCGAACGGCGCCGACACGCCGGCAGACTGGCCCATACCGCCAACCCGATCACCGGGATGGCCGCCACCGCGTTCAGTACCGCGTAGCTCGACCACCACACGACAAGCCCGGCCACGACTCCCCCGAGCGCCCCGGCCACGTTCATCGTGAGGTCCGACAGGCCCTGCACCGAGGGTCGTTCCCGCGGCTCCACCTCATCGGTGACCAGGGTGGATCCGGCGATCAGGGTGCACGACCACCCCAGGCCCAGCAGGAACAGCCCGATCCCGAGGGTCACGACGTCGTCGGCAGCCGAGAGTCCACTGATCACGCAGGCCGCCAGCAAGATGGCCACACCGGCGAAGATCACCTGGATCCGACCGAAGCGATCGACCGCCATACCGACCAAGGGAGAGAACGCGTACATGCCGGCCACGTGAACGCTGATCACCAGGCCGATCAACTGCAGCCGCACGTCCACATGCGCCATGTGGACCGGGGTCATGACCATCACCATCACCATGGCGACGTGGCCGATCGCCACCGCACCGATCCCCAGCACCGCCCGCGGGCGGGTCTTCAGGTGCTCGATGCCATCGCGCAACCTCGGGTGCACCACTCCGGGACCGTCGGCCCCCCGCAATCTCAGGGACTCTCGATACGGATCCGGGCGCAGGAAGATCAACAGCAGCGCGACTGTCGCGAACGTGACCACTGCGGCGACCAGGTACGGCCCGGTGAGCTGCGGAAGATTCCAGGCGAGTGCCCAGCGCCCACTGACGTCCAGGAGATTGGGTCCGGCGACGGCGCCGATGGTGGCTCCCCAGACCACAAAGGACAGACTCCGGGCGCGGTGCCGAGGGGTCGCAAGATCGGTGGCCGCATACCGAGCCTGAAGCCCCGCGGCCGACGCCACACCCACAAGGAGGCATCCCGCGTACACCCCGAACAGTGACCGTTGGACCGTACTGACGACGACGACGATGGCGCCCAAGAAGCCCAGGCCGTAGCCGAGGGACAACGCAGCGCGCCGACCCCGGGTGAGCGCGAGTCTGGCCAGCGGCAACGCCAGCAGGGCGGCACCGACAACACCGAAGGTTTGTGCCAATCCCGCCGCCGCCTCGCTGCCGCTGAGGGATGCCGCGATCAGCGCACCGGCCGGAAGCGATCCGGCAACAGCCACTCCGCCGAGTACCTGACTGCCCGCGAGCGTCGCGACACTGCGCTTCTGCAGTGCGTGGACCGACGAGGTATCCAGCGGGTCAATGGGTTCGACGATGTCGGGGATCTCCCCCGTTGCGCTCATGACGTTTCACCCTTTCCGTGCGCTTTTCCGTGCGCCAGATGCTCGGACAACGACGACGCCACAACGGCAGCGTCTACCGGAAAGCCGAGCCGCGTGAGTGCCGACACGACAATCTGCGGATCCTTCGACCACCGGTCGTGCTCGATCATCACGGCCCGGTCCGGACCCAGAAGCGACGTGACCGTTTCCATCGCATCGTGCAGATTCCGCGTGCTGCGTTCGAGTGCCGTAACAGCGTCCGGGTGGTCAGCCCACCACCCGCTTGTCGCGGCGGCCTTCGGGTCGCGCACGTTCATCAGGTAGCCGATGCCCGGGAGCAACTCGTTCAAGAAAAGCAGGTGGTTGGCAAGGACGTCAGCGTCCTCGAAGTGGCCCACCTCGTACCGGACTTCCTTGAAGCCGGCCCAACGCGTATCAGGCTTGGGGCGCAGGAGGAAGTCGATGACGTGGCGTCGCTGATCGGTGAGGACGGCCGCCGGATCGAGCCGGGCCGTGCCGAACCAGGGGTGGTGAGGCTTACCCGAATGGTGTCGGTCGCCGGCCGCAGCGATCGCATCCACGTAGGACTGGATTCCCCGAAGTGCGCCGTAGTTCTCACCACGGATGATCGTGTGCGGATGAGCGTTGATCGCGGCCTGGAGCGCGGTGCTGCCCGAACGGCCGAACGTCACGATCGTCAGGAATCGCAACTCACGCTCGGTGTCGGTCACCCCAAAACCTTAGGGGCTACGGGGCGTGGAATAACGCCCATCGATCAACGCAAGAACGACGGCACGTCCACAACCTCGCAGACCGCCCGCCAGACCACGACGGTGTCGTCGCCGCGTTCGAAGCAGCCGGAGACGGTGTCGCCCAGGGCGGGCAGCACGACGTCACTGGCCCAACTGGCCGCGTAGTCCTCACCGAGGACCGCGTTGAGGCGTTCCCAGAAGTCACTCCTACGCACGCGGGCTATCCTCCGCGAGGGCGGTTCGGGCCGCCGCACCACCCCGCTGGAGGCACTCGGTTCTAGGAGCGCACGTGATGGCACAGGCCGCCACGATCGGCCCCGATGGGCTTAGCCCATGGGCCCGCACCTGGGTCGAGCGAGCACTCGGTGCCCCCACGGCGATCCAGTCCGAGGCGTGGCCGGTTCTTGCGTCCAACCGCGATGCAGTGCTCGTCGCGCCTACCGGTTCGGGGAAGACTCTCGCGGCGTTCCTTGCATCCCTCGATTCTCTGGCCCACACACCGCCCGAGGAGCGCGGTCGGGTCCTCTACATATCGCCACTGAAGGCACTCGCGTCCGACATCGAGCGCAATCTGCGCAGCCCCCTCGTCGGACTCGAACAGGTGGCCGCCGAGGACGGCGTAGAGATCCCGACGATCACCGTCGGCATCCGCACGGGCGATACCCCGCAGTCCGAGCGCACCCGACAGGCCAAGAACCCACCCGATGTCTGGATCACCACACCCGAATCCTTGTTCCTGCTTCTCACCTCGCAGGCCCGCTCGGCCCTCGCGGGGGTGCGGACCGTCATCATCGACGAGGTCCATGCCCTCGCGGACACCAAGAGGGGTGCGCACCTGGCGTTGTCGCTCGAACGCCTCGACGAACTGCTCCCCCAGCCGGCCCAGCGGATCGCGCTCTCCGCAACGGTGTCACCGGTATCCGAAGTGGTCCGCTACGTGCGCAGCACCGATCCGGAGTCGGTCATCGTCGTTAGTCCCAGCATCGAAAAACAGATAGCCATCAGTGTCGAATCACCGGTGGATGATTTTCGCGATATCGGAAGTACCGCACGCGATGAGTACGGCAACGACATCGTCACCGGCAGCTCAGCCGGAGACGCGGATCGATCATCGGTATGGCCGGCGATCGCCGAGCGTGTGGTGGACATCATCGATCAGCATCGATCCACGATCGTCTTCGTCAACTCGCGTCGGTTGGCCGAACGCCTGACCGCGCGCATCAACGACGTCGCCGAAGCGCGCGAGATGAGCGCACCCGTCGCGCAGGCCCACCACGGATCCGTCTCGAAAGACGTCCGGCGCGGTATCGAGGACGATCTCAAGTCCGGCCGACTGCGCGCGGTCGTGGCAACCAGCTCCATGGAACTCGGGATCGACATGGGCGCGGTGGATGTGGTGGTGCAAATCCAATCCCCGGTATCGGTGGCCAGCGGACTCCAGCGGGTGGGCCGCGCCGGTCATGGCGTCGGTCAGGTGAGCGTCGGGCACATCATCAGCACCCACGCCCACGATCTACTCGTCGCGACGACGATTGCCGGCCGCATGGACGAGCGCGCCATCGAGGAGATTCGACTCCCCTCCCTGCCCCTGGACGTGCTCGCTCAACAGATCGTCGCGATGTGCGCCATGGACGAGTGGACGGTGGACGCACTGCTCGCCGTGGTGCGACGTGCGGCATCGTTCTCGAACCTCACCGAATCCCTACTCGTCAGCGTCTTGAACATGCTTTCGGGGACCTACCCCTCCGATCGTTTCGCCGAGTTGCGTCCGCGCATCGTGTGGGATCGGGCGAGCGGAGTCCTCAGTGGACGACCGGGCGCGGCGCGGTTGGCCGTCACCAACGCCGGAACCATTCCGGACAGGGGCCTATTCGGGGTGCACATCGCCACGGAGGGGTTCCCGCGGGTCGGAGAACTCGACGAGGAGATGGTCTACGAGTCGCGGGTGGGGGAAGTCATCACGTTGGGTGCCAGCACCTGGCGCATCATGGAAATCACCCACGATCGGGTCCTGGTGTCGCCGGCCCCGGGGGCGCTGGGTCGAATGCCGTTCTGGCACGGGGACGCCCTGGGGCGACCAGCACACCTCGCCGGCGCCATCGGCGCGGCCGCCCGAGACCGCCACTCCGACATCCCGGCGCTGGAGTCTTACCTCGCCGATCAGCAGGCCAGCACCGGGCTGATTCCCGACGAAGCGAACCTGCTCATCGAGGCCTTCCGCGATGAGATCGGCGACTGGCGCGTGGTGCTGCACTCTCCCTACGGTGCCCGCGTTCACGCACCCTGGGCGCTGGCGGCGTCACGACTCCTGTCCGATCGGTTGGGTATCGACGCCCAGGTGATGCACGCCGACGACGGCATCGTTGTGCGTTTGCCGGACTACATCCCGGCAACGGAATCGGACTCACAGGTAGCCGTGTCCGAGTCCGACCACGTACTCGGCGAGGTCCTCGACGCCCTCACTATCAATCCATCGGACATCGAGGCGCTGATCCATGCGGACATCACCGGGTCGGCACTGTTCGCCTCCCGATTCCGCGAGTGCGCTGGCCGTTCGTTGCTGCTGCCGCGACGCCGACCCGATCGGCGTACCCCGCTCTGGCAACAACGGCAGCGAGCAGGACAACTGCTGCAGGTCGCGTCGGACTATCCGGACTTCCCGATCGTTCTGGAGACGATGCGCGAGTGCCTGCAGGATGTCTACGATGTCCCCGCACTGGTTCACTTGCTGGAGGCCATCGACTCCGGTGCCGTGCGCATCTCGACGACCGTCACCGACCACCCGAGTCCCTTTGCACGATCGCTGCTCTTCGGCTACGTCGCGAACTTCCTCTACGAAGGCGATGCCCCGCTCGCCGAACGCCGCGCGCAGGCTCTCTCGATAGATACCGAATTGCTCGCCGACCTCCTCGGCACCGCGGAATTGCGCAGCCTGCTTGACATCGACGCGATCGCCGAGGTCGAGGACGAGATCGGCCACCGATCGGTGAACACCCGCGCCCGCAACCTCGAGGACGCCGCCGATCTCCTTCGCGTGCTAGGACCTCTCGATCCACGAACCGCCCATGAGGTTGGCGTCGAGTCCGCCTGGCTCGACGAACTCGTCGCGGCGGGCCGTGCCATCACCGTCACCGTGGCCGGCGATCGACGGGTAGCCGCGATCGAGGATGCCGCACGGTTGCGCGACGCACTCGGAGTGGTGTTGCCCCCCGGCATTCCCGACGCCCACCTCGAGCCGGTCGACGACCCACTCACCGATGTCGTGGCGCGTTTCGCGCGGACGCACGGACCGTTCACGATCGATGAACTGACCGATGATCTTGGCGTTTCCGCGGCAGCCGTCGGCGCGGTGATCGATCGACTCGTCACCACACGCCGCCTGCTCTGCGGCGAGTTCCGTCCCGGTGGACGCGCAGCCGAAATCATCGATGCAGACGTATTGCGCAAGGTGCGTCGTCGTTCGGTGGCTCGACTTCGAGAGGAAATCGAACCCGTCGAGATGGAGCGGTACGCCGCTTTCCTTCCGCAGTGGCAGGGCGTGCTCGGTTCGCGGGAGGAATCCGAATCCGCGCCCCCGGTTGAATTGGTCGAGGTGATGGATCGACTCAGCGCACTCTCGATGCCGGCCTCGTGCGTCATGCCAATACTGCGAGCGCGGTTAGCAGACGTCCAGCCGGCACAGGTGGACGCGCTCCTCGCAAACGGAAGCTTGACGTGGTGGTCGATGGGTCCGCTGGGCACAAAGGACGCCCGCATCGCCTGGGCGCCCACCCCCGTCGCCGCCGGCATCCGCGAACTGCTGCGCGGATCGCACCCCCGACTCAGCGATGTCACCGACGCCACAACTGACGGTGCGACCGACCACGCCGTCGCACGTGAACCGGTAGCGCGGGCAATCCTGGACGTTCTCGCAGGCGGCGGCGCCTTCTACGCCGATGCCGTGCACGCAGCCCTCGTTGCAACAGGGCCCATCGTCTCGACCGAGACCGTGGACTCGACTTTGTGGGACCTAGCCCGCCACGGGTGGGTGACATGCGATTCCTTCAGCTACCTGCATGCCCGCGTGGGTTCTGGATCGGGCTCACGATCGTCAACGCGCTCGACCAGCGAGCGACGTTCGCGCGCCGGCGGGTCCCGGATGCCCGCACGGCCTCGACTCCCCCGGCGAACCCGGCTCTCGTCCGAGGTGAGCGGCGGCGGGAACGGACCTCGGTGGTCCCTCGCCCCTGGAGTGGAGTCATCCGGTGCAGCCGCCGATGCGCAGCGGTATGCAGCTGAGTACGCCGGACTTCTCCTCGAGCGCTGGGCCGTCGTGACCCGAATGTCGGTAGCCGCCGAGGATCCCGTTGGTGGGTTCTCCGGGCAATACCGAATGCTGTCGGCGATGGCCGACGCCGGGGCCTGCCAACGCATCTATGCGATCGAAGGCGCCGGAGGCGCGCAGTTTGCGCTCGAAGGGGCCGTCGATGCCATTCGCAACCACCGGGCGCAACGGGCCAACGGCGAGCGCCGCATGCTCGTGCTCTCCGCCGTCGACCCCGCCAATCCATTCGGCACCCTGATGTCGTGGCCCGAAACGGACGCCGCATCCAAGGCCCAGGCCCGCAGTTCGGCTCGACCATCGCGACGCGCTGGCTCCTTGGTGGTTCTCGACGGCAGCGAGTTCGCCGCGTGGCTCGACACATCCGGCGCATCCTTGATAACCCGCGGCATCACGGACGAGTCGACGGCAACAGACGTTCTGCGAGCCCTGGCACACGCGAGGGTGTCACTGAACGACGACCACCGCGGCATCCTGGCCACCGTCGACGGGACATCCCTATTGGACAACTCCGCCGCAGCGCTGTGGCGGGCGGCGGCGCAGGGCGCCGGGCTGGCATCGGTCCCTCGGGGCTGGAAGTGGGTCGCTCGTGCCTGAGGGCGACACTGTCTACCTAGCAGCCAAGCGCCTGAACGCGAGCCTGGCCGGGCAGCGCATCGATGCCAGTGATTTTCGGCTTCCGGCGCTCGCGAACCTCGACCTGACCGGCGTCGGTGTGAACGAGGTGCGTCCCTACGGCAAGCACCTGCTCTTCCGTTTCGACAACGACCGCACATTGCATACCCACTTTCGGATGGATGGCTCGTGGCACATCTACCGTGAAGGGCAACGGTGGAGCGGCGGGCCGCTGCACTCCGTTCGGATCATTCTGCGGTCACGGATCTATACCTGCGTGGGCTATCGACTCCACGACGTTCACATACTGCGTACCACCGACGAGCCCTCCGTCATCGGGCACCTCGGCCCGGACATCCTCGACGATGAGTTCGATGCAGGACGGGCACTGGAGAACATTCGGTCCCAGGGCCCTCGAGCCATCGGTGATGTCCTGGTGGACCAGCGGGTGCTCGCGGGTATCGGAAACATCTATCGCTGCGAGTCGCTATTCCTCGCCGGGATTGCGCCCGCAACCCGTACGTCATCCCTGGATAGCAGTCAGTGCGCGGACCTCATCACCACCGCTCGAACACTGATGATGCGTAACAGGGATCGGGCGTCGCAGTCGACCACAGGAGATGAGCGGCGGGCCCATTACGTCTATGGACGCGGTGGTCGACGGTGTCGGCGCTGCCACGAGACGATCGTGACCACAACCGGTGAAGTCCGGCCGAATGCTCAGACGATCTTTTGGTGCCCGGGCTGTCAGTCAGCGCTGTGAAACAGCGAGCCTTACGCGCTCGCCGACAATCGCTAGGACAGCGGTCGACCCGCACCCACGGCGCTCGGTAGCACCATCTCGGGCAACCGGGTGGTGGGGGCGGTGTGCTGCAACTCGACCTGCGCCAGGTGGGTACTCACCGATGCCAGGAGCTCGGACAACGAGATATCGAGTGCATCGCAGATGGCCGCCAGCAGTTCGGACGAGGCTTCCTTGTGGCCGCGTTCAACCTCGGAGAGGTAGCCCAGGGAGACGGCAGCTGCTCCGGATACCTCGCGCAGCGTGCGACCTTGATCCTGACGACGGCGACGCAGTTCCTCGCCGATGACTTCCCGCATGACGATCATGGGCCAACCTCCCTTCCGGGCTTCCACCATAACCGCAGGCCGTGACATTGCACCCGCAGGACCCACATTCTGTGCGGTCACTCGTATCAACGTCATCCGGATCGGATCTATTCCCGACCGCTAGTCGCTACGGGCAGTGATGAATTCCAGGACGGCCTCCAGAGTGATCCGAGTCACGTCGCTGCGAACCTGCGCTCGATCACCGGAGACGTGGACCGTTCGCGTCCGCTCGGCGCTCGGCGACCACAGGCCGATGCAGGCGGTTCCCGGGGCAGCACCATCGTGCGACTCAGGGCCGGCAGCACCGGTTGTGCCCACTCCCACATCCGCACCGAGGCGTTCGGCTGCTCCCCTGGCCATCGCCAAGGCCACAGTCTCGGAGACGATTCCCGATGCCAGCACCTCCGGACCCACCCCGAGCATCTCGGTCTTGACCTCCGGCACGTAGGCCACCACGCCCCCGCGCAGCACCTGCGAGCAGCCGGGGATGTCGGCGAGGGTGGCCACCACGAGGCCTGCCGTCAAGGACTCCCCCGTCGCGATGGTCCAGGAGCGCTCGAGCAGGGCTTGCACCACCTGGGCGGCCAACTGAGCATCAGACATCGACGTCATGCGGTCTGTCGATCCCTACGAAGCACGAATGCCCGACGCACATAGTCGATGCCGGTGGCGAGCGTCAGGAGCACCGCGATGATCATGGCAACGTAAGCGATCGTTGACCACGCATCATCGATGGCAGCCGGGGCAACCGCCAGGTACATCGAGATTGCCACGATCTGCGCGACCGTCTTCACCTTGCCGCCGCGCGATGCCGGGATCACCCCGTGACGCAGGACAACTAAACGCAAGACGGTCACCCCGAATTCCCGAACCAGGATCACCACGGTGATCCACCACG
>CAJXUJ010000035.1 GCA_913061025.1 uncultured Actinomycetes bacterium
ATTCACGACCGGGGCGGCACCTGCGCAGCCGTACTTCCTCACCGACGAGCCTGCCGATCGCGCAGGCTTTGAGCCCGAGCTCGCGTACGCTCTCGCGGCTGAACTCGGCTTCCGACCGCAGGAAGTCACCTGGGAAATCGTTCCAGCGCAGGACGTTCTCACCGGCACATTTGTGGACTACGACGTCGCCATCGGCGGATACGTGGCTCGACCGGATGAGTACCCGGCCATCGCCTACTCGACTCCTTACCTTGAGACCGCAACCGTGCTCGACGTCAACAACGACAATGTGCGGAGGGCGCTGTTGGGCGTGGCCGGTGATGACGTCCCGGTGGCGTCGACACTGCGATTTGCTGCACCGGTGCAGGGCATCGGTCGGCCCTGGCTGATCGGCCAAGGGTGGATCCCCGACGGCGGTGGACTAGCACTGTGGGCGAACGGGGGAGACGAAATGGAACTCGCGCGCACCTCGACCGACGCCCGGCTCATCGACGAACCGACCAGTGAATGGCTCACCTCCATCCGCGGGGTAGAGGTGACCAACGTGGCGGGCGTTTCCCCGCCCGAAATCGAGTACTCGATGGCCATGGTCGCGGGTAATCCGTTGGCATCGTGTGTGGATAGAGCGCTCGCCGAATTGTCCGAAAACGGCGGCATTGAGCAGATTGCCGATCAATGGCTGGCGCCGGAGGCCTGGATCGAGGAGTAGTCGGGTCGGTCGCAGACCCGTGTTAGCACGGATTGACCGTGCAGAATGCCCGCAACCTCCCCGGATCACGAGCCAAGAAGCCCTAACATCGTCGCGGCACACGGGGAAACACCTCGGACGCCGACATCAGGAGGAAATGCATGTCGAATAGTGAAACTGTCATCGTCGAGGAAAACCCCGACAGCATGATGACGGCCATCGGTCGCAACTGGTGGGTCCTGCTCTTCGCCGGAGTTCTGAGTTTGCTCGTCGGCATCGCGGCCCTCGCGTGGCCCGGCAAGACGATCCTGGTCGTTGCCATCGTCTTTGCGATCTGGCTGATCGTGTCGGGCATCTTCAGCATCGTCCGCGGTTTCGCATCGGGACTCACCGGTGGGATGCGCGCCTTGTTCATCATCACGGGAATCCTGTCGCTGGTTCTGGGTATCTTCGCGATTCGCGGTGAGTTCCAGGAGCTCTACATCCTGAGCCTGTTCATCGGTATCGGGTTCTTGTTCCGTGGTTTCTCCACCCTGTTTCTTGGTTTCGAGAGCAAGGAAGGCCGGGGTTGGAACATTTTCTTCGGCATCGTGATGCTGATCGGTGGCTTCATCGTTCTGGTGTGGCCGGGAATCTCGCTCGTCACGCTCACCTGGGTCGTCGGTATCTGGCTGATCGTGATCGGCATCTACGAGATCATCGCTTCGTTCAGCGTCAAGTCCGCGATGAAGGCGTGACGCTGATCCGAGCACTGAGTCGCACGCATGCCGTGCGCTACTGACAGACCGGTCCGAGACCGGACAGCGAGGGGTGGGCTTGAAGCCCACCCCTCGCTTCTTTCTTTTCCGCATGGTTTGCTGACGACATGACAGCGGAGACCTCGCAGACCTTGGATCGGGGCCTTCGCGTACTCGAGGTTGTAGCCGAATCGAGTGAGGGCTTGACGATCACCGAACTCGCCAATCGGCTAGGTATCGGGCGTACCGTCGTTTACCGACTCGTCGTCACCCTGGAACAGCACGCCCTCATCCGTCGAGGCTCAGACAACCGATGCCGGCTTGGCCTCGGAGTCCTGGCCATGGGCCGCCAGTTGCAGCCGGTGGTGCGCGATGCTGCGTTCCCGGCTCTTCGACTCCTCGCCGATGCCGTCGGATGCACGGCGTATCTGTCTTTGGTGGATGGACCTGAGTCGGTTGCCGCCCTCGTCGCCGAGCCGAGCAGATCCGACATGCATGTCACGTATCGGGTGGGGAGCCGCAGTCCACTCGAGTCAGCCGCCGCCGGGCGCGCAATCCTGGCTGCCCGGACGTCGGGTTCGCGTCTGCTGGACCCTCCGTGGGTGGTAGCGAGCGAGGACGGTGCGCCCGGTGTGTTCGGGCTCGCAGTACCGGTGCTCGGAGTTCCCGGTTTGGAGGCGAGCGTGGGCGTGGTGTCCTTTCGGGAATTCGACGAGTCGGATATCGGCCCCCGGGTCGCCCGCGCGGCAACTGATATCAGCCGGGTGCTGCGCTGACGTACTAGCTAGACATACGAGCGCGACCAGCGCTCAGACACTCCCGCCATACCCCGGGTTCGGTTTCCGCCTAGGCAGATGACGCAGAATGCTGGGATGCGTCGCCTTCCCCTTTCGCTCCTGACGGTCACCGCCCTTGTCGCCGGGCTGCTCGTGGGCCAGGTGGACAGGGCTCCCGTTGCTCAGGCGAATACGCCGGATCGGGTGATCAGCGGATGGATGCCCTATTGGATGACTTCTCCGGGACGTCCCACCGGTGTGGACAGCGCCGTGGCCAATGCGGATCTCTTCGAGGACGTCTCGCCCTTCTGGTACTCCGCCACCGCCCGCAAGGGCGGCGGTGTCCAGGTGAAGCTCAATCCGAACTTCACCAACGGCGAGGCGAACGTTGCGTGGGCGATGGAGAGGCTGCGAGCTGCGGGGCTGGTAGTGATGCCGGCTATCGCGGATGCATCGGGCAAGGGTCGGATGGCCAAGACACTGGCGGACCCTGCGCTCCGTGGACAACACATCGCGGACCTTGTTGCCCTCGTGGTGAATAACGGATACGACGGTCTGGACCTGGACTACGAGAATTTCGCGTTCAGGGATGGGCGCGCGTCGTGGGATGCCACCCAACCGAATTGGACAGCGTTCGTTGCCGAACTGGGTGCCGCGTTGCACGCGCAGGGCAAGTTGCTGTCGGCGACGATCCCCGGTCCCTGCGATACGCGCAATAGATGCGGCGACCGCAACGGCTACTGGGTCTACAACCTTCCCGGGATCGCCCCGCACGTCGATCGAATCCGGATCATGGCCTACGACTACACGGTCAACTCGGTCGGTCCGATCGCGCCGATGGATTGGGTGCGAGCGATCGTGGAGCACTCGGTCACCGTCATGGATCCCGCAAAGTTGCAGATTGGTGTTCCCACCTACGGACGTGCTCGAACCCGAACCAAAGCCGGTGGAGGCTATCGCCTCACCGGCGTGTGTCCGAGCAAGAACGGCTCCTCCGCTGAGCGCCGTGCCTACCGGTCGGCTACGTCAATGGCTGCCGTTACCGCGGCGGATATCCCCGAACTGCTGGCCACCTACGGATTGACCGACGCTGATGTGACATGGGATCCGGTACGTCAGGAAAGCTCTTTCCGATACACCAAGCAGGTCGATTGGACCGATTCCTCGGGGAACCGGCAGACCTGTAACGCCAAGCGACAGGTGAACTTCGTCGGTCCCGACGGTGTACTGGCTCGCACTCAACTCGTCGGACAGTACGGCCTCAACGGTGCGGCGCTCTGGACGGTAGGAGGCGAGAACCCGGCCCAGTGGGCGGCTATTCGCAGTTACGCGCAGTCGCTGGCTCCTGCCGAGGCCGTCGTTTCGATCGACGCAACGCCTGTCGTTGTCACCGGGCAGCCGACATCGGTCGCCGGCGGGGTGACCTTCAATGGCACGGCCGTTGCCGATGTTCCGGTAACCCTGGAGTTCCAGCCCGCAGGTAGTGAAGACTGGCAAGCGCTGCAGGTGGCGAACTCCGGCGCCGACGGAGCTGTTGCATTCCAGATCGTTCTTCCCAGCTCAGGACGAGTTCGGCTTACCGTGCCGGAAAACGGCGCGATGGCGGCGTCGCAGAGCGGAGCATTCGACGTTGCAGTGGGTGCCACGGTGAGCGCTCGGGCCAAGACAAAGAAGGTTGGCCCGAGGGACCGGATTCGAGTGCGCGCCATCGTTCGCCCCGCTCAGGCGAACCAGAAGGTGATCTTGCAGGTGCTCAAGAACGGAACGTGGCGCAAGGTGAAGGGCGCTCGCACCAATGCCAAGGGTCGAGTAACCATCAAGGCGACGGCTCAGAAGGCGAAGAAGCGTTGGACCTACAGGGTCATCTCGCGAGGAACCGGCGGCATCGCGCCGGGCATTTCGCAAGAGTTCACGATCCGGGTCAAGAAGCGCTAGGAACGCGCTACCTCGAACCAGCGCAGCGTCTCGAAGTCCGGTGTAGCTCCCGGGAAGGCATCGGCGAGTTCGGGCTCCCCGAGGGAGTCCAGTAGTTCGCATGCGTACGACAGATACTCGGTGAGGGCACTCTCGGGCGCACGGTCGTGGTGGATCGGATACGTGAGTCGACCATCGTCGTCGTAGTTCAGTTGGTCTAGTCGGAGAGGTGGCTCAATCGGGCCGTCGCGATGCTGCCACAAGCCCGAGGTCGCATCGAACGAATACAGCGGCAAGAGTCGGTGGCCGTATTCCGCAGTGAGGTGAACGGCTTCGACCAGGTACCGAAAGACCGGCTCGGAGATGAAGTAGTTGAAGTTGATGCGCGTCCACCCCGGCTTGATTCCCTCACAGCCCTGGCTGATCTCCCGTTCGAATTCGTGCGAGCGCTCGACATCAATGCCCAGGAGTCGGTGGCCGTAGGGTCCGGCGCAGGAACAGCCGCCCCGAGATTGGATGCCGAACAGATCGTTGAGGATCGCGACGATGAAGTTGTGGTGCAGGTACCGACCACCGGGTCGGCGAACCACGAAGCTCGTTATCGACAACCGCTCCGCTTCGGTATTGCCGAGGACTTCCAGGGCCGGATTCTCGTTCCAACTGGTGATGGCGCGGCGAACGAAATCCTCTTCGCGCGCGCGGATCAGATCGACGCCCACTGCATCCTTCAGATCAAAGACCAGCCCCGCGCGGATCGACTCGATGATCGCTGGGGTTCCCCCTTCTTCACGATGCTCGGGATCGGCGAGGTAAACGTGTTCCTGCGGGTTGACGTAGGCGACGGTCCCTCCACCCACCACATCGGGAACCGAGTTGGCGGCGAGCTCGCGTCGCAGCAGCAGCACTCCCGGTGTCCCGGGACCTCCGATGAACTTGTGTGGCGAAAGGAATACGGCGTCCTTGTAGGAAAGGGGATGCTCGGTACAGCGAGGCTGCATGTCGATGTCAACGTACGGTCCGCACGCGGCGTAGTCCCAAAAAGCAAGAGCTCCGTGTTCGTGCAGCAACGTGCTGATGGCATGGGTGTCTGTCACGATGCCGGTCACATTGCTCGCTGCGCTGAAGGAGCCGATTCGCAGCGGACGATCCGCGAACTCCTCGAGGCGTTGGCTCAGGATCCCAACATCGAGATGTCCATCCGCGTCTTCGGGGATCGCAACCACATCGGCGATCGATTCGCGCCAGGGGAGCTCGTTGCTGTGGTGCTCGTACGGCCCGATGAATACCACCGGCCGTTCGTCCGCGGGGATGTGATCACTCAGGTGGTACCGCGCATCCAAATCCGCGGGGATCCGAAGGTTCAGCAGGCCGATCATCTTGTTGACGGCTGCCGTCGACCCCGAGCCGCAGAAGACCAGACACGTATCGTCGTCGGCGTTGACCGCCTTCTTGATCCGTGCTCGAGCATCCTCGCGCAGACGCGTCGTCTGCAAGCCCGTGCCGCTGGATTCGGTATGGGTATTGGCGTACCTGGGGAGGACTTCGTCCCGAATGAAATCCTCGATGAACGACAAGGCTCGACCGGACGCGGTGTAGTCCGCATATGTGACGCGCCGAGCGCCGAACGGCCCCCACATCACCTGGTCATCGCCGATGACCGACTCCCGGATGCGATCGAGGATCGGGCGCTCGGGGAGGTCGGCCCGGGGTGCGGGCAGTGGATAGCGCTCGAGGTTTTTCGTCGATCGGCAGGCACGCTCGTCCATGCGCACAGGGTACGTCGGCGAGGTTCTCCGTGTGGGCCCCTGCGAGACTTGCCCTATGGCGTCGCTCTCCGTGCCGGTCGAAGCAGGGCCGCAAGAGCAACTCGAGGAAGTGGTGGAGACCCAGAGGCCCTGGATCACCATCGTGTGGAACGACCCCATCAACCTCATGTCCTATGTCACGTACGTCTTCATGACCTACTTCCACTACTCGCGGGAGAAAGCGGAGAAACTCATGAACGACGTTCACCACGAGGGTCGAGCCGTGGTGTCGTCGGGCACCCGTGAGGAGATGGAACGAGACGTCAGCGCCATGCACTCCTACGGTCTGTGGGCCACTCTGCAGCGAGACGACTGACGAGGTTTATTGATGACCTACGGATTCCAGCGGACGGCGACGGGCCGGATCGTGCTGCGCGTGGATCAGGTGGAGCGAGGCTTGCTCGGTTCGGTCGCGCGTCAGGTGATCGATCTCGTCAAACCCGAAGAGCCATCGGCCGACCAGGACCCGCTTGCCGCCCAACTTGGATGGATCGAAGGGGACGTTCAGGTATCCGACGATCCAGCGGTCGCGCGACTTCTTCCGGACGCCTACGCCGATCCCGACGATGCCCGAGACTTCCGCCGCTTCACCGAGAACGATTTGCGGCAAGCCAAGGTCCAGCACGCGACAACGGTTATCGAGGAAATCGAACGTTCGGGCGAGAAGATCACCGTGGGATCACCGGACAGTTGGCTGGGCACTTTGAACGATGCCCGTATCGCGATTGGCACCCGCATTCAGATCACCGAGGACAACCACGAAGAACTGTCCCATCTGCCGGAGGATGATCCTCGAGCCGGACTCTTCCATGTCTACGACTGGTTGACCTTCCTCCAGGAGTCCTTGGTCCGGTGCCTGGACCCTTCGCTTTACGGCTTTAGCGATGAGGACGCCCCGGTCGCCGAGGACGACTAGCGAACACAAAAAGAGGTGGCGGATCGGATGCCGGGAACATCCGATCCGCCACCTAGTAGCGGGTGAAGGGTCAGACGCTCGAGGGCGCTTCCTTCATTTCCGATTCCTTGAACTCCGGAGAGTCCACGGCGCTCTTCTCGCGAGCGATCTTGTAGATCAGCAAACCGAAGAGACACTTGGCGAGGACGTCCGCGAGCGAGTAGCCCACCTGACGCCAGACGAAGGCGTCTGCGCCATCGAGCCCGAACATCGGGAACATGTACGAGATGGGGTAGACGCCCCACGTCGCGAGCAGCAGCCAACGGAGCCCGTTGACGTCCTTGGCCACCTGACCGGGCTGGGTCTTGGTCGCTTTGGTGAGCTCGACGAAGAGCACGTACAGGATGTAGAGGAACGGGATGGTGGACAGCGCGCCCCAGATTGCCTTCGGTGCGGTGTCGACTGCGATTTCGCCCGGGTAACCCAGGACGATCATCAGCACCGATGCCGGGATCAACTTCATCATGAGGGACTTGCGAACCGCCGAAGGCAGAGCCAGAACCGCGATCGCTTCGAAGAGCAACAGCGGAACAGTCAGCAGCCAGTCCACGTACCGATAGCCCTCGTTGAAGCCCTCGCCGTTCACGAGCACGTAGGACATCGCGTTCATGGCTGTGGCGGGGTCACCCTCGCCGACCGCAACGTAAGAGCCCTTGAAGGACTCGAAGATGCGCCAGTAGTGGTAGGCCGCGATCAGGGTGACGATCGAGGAAACAACGATCGCCTGGCGATACCTGGGTAGCACGCGGCCCTGGACCGCGAGCAGGAAGATGGTCGTCGCGAGCATCGATGCGAGCGCGAACGACAAAATGTTGTAGACAGTTTGAAATTGCGAATAGGTGAGTTCGAGGACTCCCACTCCAGCCTCCATGCTTCGGGGACGGCGGCCAGGCGGCTGCCGTCGGTCGTTTCTGGTGGCTGCGCGGTCTCCCGGTGATCGCTCAGCGAACCAAAGCGTGGTGGGTGTCACACCCTTGCGCAAGTTGAACAAGCCGTGAACCGGTGATTGGGACGAAATTGAGTCGCTAAATGTCCGATTTATCCCGGCTAGGCTGAGTCCCGTGCCTAGAAACCTCGTCCTCACCGAAGCGCTCGTTTCTGAGTTGGTCGCCCATGCCCGCAGGGATCACCCCGACGAGGCGTGCGGCGTCATCGCAGGGCCGGATTACGGAAGCCCCAAGCGCTTCATCCCGATGGTGAACGCTGCTCGCTCTCCAACGTTCTACGAATTCGACTCCGCTGACCTGCTCCGGCTGTACCGAGAGATGGACGATCGCGATGAGGTCCCAGCGGTTATCTATCACTCGCACACCGCCACCGAGGCTTATCCCTCGCGGACTGACATCTCCTATGCGTCCGAACCAGACGCTCACTATGTCTTGGTGTCTACTCGGGAAACGGGAAACGACGAGGGGCCCTTCGAGCTCCGCTCGTTCCACATCGTGGACGGCGTCGTGACCGAGGACACTGTGGAGGTAGTCGAGTGACAAGTTATTGAGCGTGATGAACTGCAAAGGCTTTGCACCTGTTTGACCTCTAGTCGTGCTTTCAACTACTTCCACCTAGGCTGGAATAGCAACCGAAGAAAGGGTTCTGCATGTCCGTGGAAGTCCGTGTCCCCACGATCCTTCGCACCTACACCGGCGGAGAGAAGATCGTCACCGCTGAGGGCGCATCACTTCAGGAATTGATTGACAATCTCGATGCGAACTACGCCGGGATTGGTGAGCGTCTCGTTGACGAGTCCGGGCTGCGTCGCTTTGTGAACGTGTATCTCAACGATGAAGACGTTCGGTTCTTGGACGGTCTCGACACCGAACTCAGCGATGGTGATTCCGTGACGATCTTGCCCGCGGTTGCCGGCGGCTGACATGCGGTTTGATTCCCTCCTCGACTCTGTCGGCCACACGCCCCTCGTGGGGCTGCCGACGCTGTCGCCGACCCCGGACATTCGACTCTGGGCAAAGTTGGAGGATCGCAATCCCACCGGCTCGGTCAAGGACCGGGCAGCACTGGCGATGATCACCAAGGCTGAAAAGGACGGACTCCTGCACCCCGGTTCGGTGCTACTCGAACCGACGAGTGGTAACACCGGAATCTCGCTGGCCATGGTTGCCAAGCAGCGCGGCTACAAACTCATCTGCGTCATGCCGGAGAACACATCGCCCGAGCGCAGTCAGTTGCTCAAGATGTGGGGCGCCGAGATCATCTACTCGCCAGCCGCGGGTGGCTCGAACGAGGCCGTGCGTGTGGCCAAGGGGATAGCGGCTGAGAACCCGGACTGGGTCATGCTCTATCAGTACGGCAATGAGGCGAACGCCCTCGCGCACTATGAGACCACCGGGCCGGAACTACTCGCGGACCTTCCGACCATCACGCACTTCGTTGCGGGTCTGGGAACTACCGGAACCTTGATGGGGACCGGCCGGTTCTTCCGTGAGAACAAGCCGGATGTGCAGATCATCGCTGCCGAGCCGCGTTACGGCGAACTTGTCTACGGCCTGCGCAACCTCGACGAGGGCTTCGTTCCCGAGCTCTACGACGAATCGATCCTCACCGGTCGTTACTCGGTTGGACCACGAGACGCGGTTCGACGAACCCGCGAGCTTCTCGACAAAGAGGGCATCTTCGCTGGCTTCTCCACCGGCGCGATTTTGCACGCGGCACTCGGGGTGGCCAGGAAGGCCGAGAAGGCGGGGGAGCCGGCCGACATCGCGTTCATCGTGTGCGACGGCGGCTGGAAGTACCTATCCACGGGCGCCTACGAAGGCACCCTCGAGGAGGCCGAGGCCGCCCTCGAAGGCCAACTCTGGGCGTAGACCTCGCCTACCCCACCCCAACACGCCGCGAACTTGCACAAATACAGCGCGAACTTGCACAAAT
>CAJXUJ010000036.1 GCA_913061025.1 uncultured Actinomycetes bacterium
AGAAGCGGTACGGCAAGCCGATGTCGTACTGGCATCGCGAGATGAAAAAGGTGGCAGGGCTGAAGTACCCCGAGCAGATGGCGTTCCTGCAGGAGCAGCACGGCTTCAGTCGTGCCCATGCGAATGCGCTCGTCCAGTACTCCCGAGGCTCGAAGAGCACCCAGCGGTACTCATCCGTTGACGACTACCTGGCAGAGCATGACGCTGTGAAGCAAGGCACGGTAAGGGAGATTCTGGCCGCGATCACTCGGGAGTACCCGGAGGCCGAAGTAGTCATCGCTTGGAACAACCCGATGGTTCGGATCGATGGGCAGTACGTCTTTGGAGTGACCATCCACACCAAGCACATCCTCATTGCACCGTTCAACTCGGACGTGATCGAGCAGTTTCGCGAGCGCCTTGCCGACTATGAACTCAACAAGAAGACGATCAAGGTGCCGGTCGACTGGCAGGTGGACGAAGGCCTGATCTGCGACATGATCGAGGCGAACCTCGCCTAGGTGGTTGATCCCTCCTGCTTGGCTTCAAGTCGGGCCACCATCTCCTTGAGGTGAGCGAGTTCGGCGAGTACCTCATCCACTTTGTCAGGGCCCTGGTGTGATCGCTTGACCAGTGCAGCCGACAAGGACGCCGTGACGATGCCAAGGACGCTGATGCCCACGAGCATGACGAGCACCGCCAAGGCTCGGCCGTTCCAGGTGACCGGCACGAAGTCTCCGTAGCCAACGGTCGTCACCGTCTCGAAGGCCCACCAGACGGCGTCACCGATGGTGACGATCTCGGCGTTGGGGGCGCCTCGTTCGGCGTTGAGGACCATCACGCTGCCGACCCATACGACGATCGCTGCCGCGAGGGCCGCTGACGTCAGGCCGCCACCGCTGATCAGCCCGGACTTCTTGGAGATGACCCCGCCGGAGGTGAACGCGCGCAGCGCCCTTAGCGCACGAAACTGGGGCAGGACCACAGTGACGGTGTCCAGCCAGTTCCGTCGAAAGAAGCGCTTCTTGATCGGGGCCATGAAGAAGCGAAACAGCAGATCGACGACGAACAGACCCCAAAGAACCAAACCGAAGGTGTTCATCCACCTGAACCACTCGGCTTCGGGGTCGTACCAGATCGCCTGAATCGAGAACGTGGCGAGATAGACCAGTGCAAGTGTCGACAACAGCGGTGAACTGCGGCGCGTGTAGTTGTCCAGCCAGGCTTGTCGTCGACTCTCAGCCGGAGTCGACGTGTTCTCGGTCGGCGTATTGGCGGATGCGTCAGAAGGGGCGCTTGATGAGCTCATGACCCCACGTTAGGGGTAGAGCGCCCCTTCTAATGATGGAAACTGCCCGCGTCCTCGGGCTTGGGTAGTGGCCCATCGAGTGAATCGAGGTAGTCGACCTCGGTCTGGATGTCGCGCAGCAGGTTCGAGGCCAGATCCATGTTCATGCCGTTGCGGACAACGATCCGCTGCACCACCTGGTCGCTGAGGTTGTCGGGCAGGGGATAGGCCGGAATCAACCACCCGCGCGCTCGCAGCCGCTGCTGAAGGTCGTACAGGGTCCAGTTACTGGTGTGACCGGGCTTGAGTTGCCAGGCGAAGACCGGAATTGTGGATCCGTCGCTGAGCAGGGAGAACGGTGCCATGTCACCGATGTTCTTAGATAAGTACATGGCTACGTCTTGAGTCGTCTGCTGCACGGTCTTGTAGCCCTGGAAGCCCAAGCGCAGGAAGAGGTAGTACTGCAAGAGCACCTGCGCGCCGGGTCGTGAGAAGTTGAGTGCCAGCGTGGGCATGTTCCCGCCGAGGTAGCTGACGTTGAAAACCAGATCCTCGGGCAGGTCTTCCTTGGTCCGCCACACCACCCAGCCGAGACCGGGGTAAACGAGTCCGTACTTGTGGCCGGAGGTGTTGATGGATTTCACGCGCTCAAGACGGAAGTCCCACTCAATGTCGGGCTGCAAGAACGGTGCGATGAAGCCACCCGATGCTCCGTCCACGTGGATCGGGATGTCCGTTCCGGTCTTGGCCTGGTAGTCGTCAAGTGCCTTCGCGATCTCGGCAACGGGTTCGTAGGCGCCGGTGTAGGTAACACCCATGATGGCCACGACACCGATGGTGTTCTCGTCGAGGTAGTCGAGCACGTTGGTGGCGTCGAGGGTTGGGTGCTCGTCGGTGACCGGCACGTATCGGGCCTCGATATCCCAGTAGTTGCAGAACTTTTCCCACACCACCTGAACAGCCGAACTCATGACCAGGTTCGGGGTGCCGATGTCCTTGCCGGCCGCCTTACGGGCATGCTGCCAACGGCGCTTGAGTGCGAGTCCACCGAGCATGCAGGCCTCGCTTGAACCGACGGTGGAAACACCGATCGTGGAATTCGGGTCCGGCGCGTGCCACAACCGCGCCACCATCTGCGCGCACCAACGTTCGATCTCCGCGGTTTGCGGATACTCGTCCTTGTCGATCATGTTCTTGTCGACGGTGGCGGCGTAGATCTTGTCGGCTTCCTCGTCCATCCAGGTAGTGACGAACGTCGCCAGGTTCAACCGGGCATTGCCATCGAGCATTGCCTCGTCCATGACCAGTTGGTAGGCCGCGCTGGCCGGCATCGGTTCCTTGGGAATGGTGTCGCGTGGGACATCGAGGGCGACGGCGTCATCGAAGAACTGTGGGTTGGTCACGAGGGCTCCCTGGGTTGTCTGTCTAAAGCAGCGTAGAGGTTCGGGTCTGGCCGTTGCTGCAAGTCTTGCTTCTGTACTCGATTGGCCGGGCGAGTTGGCCAATGCCGAGTGGCGTCGGGAGCAGCCGAAGTAGATGGAGAAGCCCAACGTCATCCAGACAGCGAAGACTCCGAGTGTTCCGATGCTGGTTGTCTCGGCCAGCTGGTCAAAAGAGAGACGAACGACGCCGGGATCGTGATGAGGACTGCGACGATGATCGTGTTGTTCACCGACGTCTGAGTTCGGGTGTTCACCCGGCTCACCTCATGAGTGCTTTACGTTCGCCCTGCCAGTGGCTGGTTCGGACGTCTAGTCCGCGGGCTGTGCTGCCAGCACCATGTGCTTCTCGGCTTGCTGCACGAGATCGAAGAGCGTGACCGTGTCGGGTTTGCCCGCTGCGGTGCCGACCTCCACGGTGATGGGGGGCTTACCCAGCGCGATTCCCGAGTCGCGGACCGCCGACTGGACCCGTGCCGCGAACGTCTCCGGGTCGGGGCGTTCGCCCTGTCCCAGGACGACGAAGCGGGTCCCAGACCAGCGCGCAACGAGGTCGCCCTCGCGCACCACGGCCTGCAGTGCACGGGCGACGGTCTCGAGGACGGCATCGCCGTAGGAGGAGCCGTAAGTGCGGTTGGCTGTATCGAGGTCAAGGACGCGCACGGGCATGACGCACACCGCTTGTTGTTGGCGCCGGGCCGTCCCCACGACGGCGGAGGTCATAGTGATGAGCCCGTCCCTGCTCAGCACTCCTGTGAGGGGATCAGTGCTGGCTAGCCGATTTGCACGCTCCTGTTCCAAGGTGAGGCTGTCAACGGAGACAAGGCGCAGCTGCATGATCACCGAGCCGATGATGAACGCGGTCAGCGCCGCGAGTACCCACCTCAGACCCTGGATCTGGTACTCGAATACTCCGCCGAGGGAGACGGTCACCAGCGAGGCGATTCCCCCAACGATTGCGGGGGTCCATGCCATCGCGATGGGTGCGATAGCCACCATTGCGACGATCGCGTAGGCCAGTCCAATCGGGTTGTCTTGCTCAACGGCGTCGTAGGTCAGCAAAGCGACGATCGCAACCATCGCGGTGATCCATGACCATTGCATAGCTCCAACGGAGAGTTTGCCGCGTAATCCAGCCTGGGCGAGGGCGAGCATTGCAATGCTGATGAGGATTTGAAGCACGTACTGGACTGTTCCTTCGCCGGCAGACAGGGCCACGTTGAGGATGGCTGTCGCCAGTAGCAGGGCGCCGGTGAGCGCGCAGCCAAGGGGCAGCGTTTGCAGGGTGGTCGCCCGTCTGTTGTACGTGGTAGGCGGGGAGGCATTCTCGCGCCGGCTGTCGTCGAGTGAGCTCATGGGGAAATCCTTCGCAACGATGGGAGGGAGGAGGGCGCGCACTCGTTCCGGTGGAAGCGGTGCTGGCCACGGAGTGAACTTCGCGAACGTAAGACCGAGGTAGATGAGCGTGTTGAAGCCGACGAAGAGCGTGAAAATGATGAAGCCCGGTGATTCCAGGGTGTCTTGCGGCAGTAGGAGGCCGGTGGGGATTCTCATGGTGACGAACCGTGAATCACGTGACCCCATTCCGGGGTGCGGTTGGTGCTGATGTCCCAAAGGCAGGAGATGAAAACGATCTGGAGGAAGACGTCGTAGGCGAGCTCGGGGATGAGGGCCGCGGCGAGGAGGCGTGCGCGCCAGCCGCCTCTCCACGCGGTTGCGACGCGCTCTAGCCAGAAGAGCGCCCCGATGCCGAGCCAGAAGGGGAACCAGATCCAGGTGTCGATCGACACGAAGGTGATCAGCAACAGCAGCAGAGCAGAGTTGAGTGCGATCGTCCCGTAGCCAATGCCTAGCTGTTGTCCCCAATAACGGAGGGTTGCGCGGGTGAGCCCGTAGGCGGCCAGGTTCTCAAGCGCTCCCCGTTGCCAGCGCTGGCGCTGGCGCCACAAGGCTCGCCACGTGGGCATGAGTTCGGTGACGACGTAGCACTCCGGGGGAGATGTCATGGTGGCGCCGAGGGACTTCAGGGCGAGGGTCAGCTCGTTGTCCTCCGTGAGCGCGGCGGTGTCGTAGACCTTGCCGGGCTCACCGGGGAGGAAGACATCGCGGGCAGCGGCGACATCAAGCAGGGCTTCGGCGCGAAACATGGTGGCTGTGCCGGTCAGCACGAAGACACGACCGCGGCGTTGACGAATCTGGGTGCTATACCGCGTGTACTCGTTGCGCTGGAACTGGCCGAGGATGCCGTGGCCCTCATCTCCGTAAAAGAGCCCCCCTACCGCTGCTAGGTCGGGATCTGCTTCCAGTCGCGCGGTCGCCACTTCGATGAACTGGGGTCCGAGTCGAGTGTCTGCATCCAAGATGAGCATGACGTCCTCGGGTCGACTCACCGGCAGGATGCGCGCCAGCGCTTGGTTGAGCGCACCACCCTTCTTCTGCGTATTCCCCACCGTCTCGAAGGCCTCGTGTCCCATTTCCCGTGCGATATCGGCCGTGCGGTCGGTGCAGTTGTCCGCCACTACGACGACGCGGTCAGGAGGACGCGTCTGCCGAGCGAGTGAAGCCAGTGTTTCCGAAAGCGAGTGCTCCTCGTTATGGGCCGGCACGAGCACTGTCACTCGGACCCGCGCGCCTATCTCAGCGAGCTCACCGCGCGCCCGCTGAGCAGCGAGGTAGCGCCGACGCGGCGCAATGCTCATGAGGGCTGCGATGCCCTCGAAGGCTAGCGAAATGAGCGCGATGGCAACGATGCCGAGCAGGCTCAGGATGATGAGGTCTCCCGGGGGTCGCTCGTCGGAAATGAGGAACCGCCATCCTCCGATCTGGATCTCGGAGATCAACCCGGGTGATTGTCGGGTCGACAATGTCAGACCGATCGCCCAGGCGGTTGCGGTGACGACGGCTACGGAAGCGATCACGACCGCGACCACGATGCGACCCAGGGCAGCCGGAGATGTGGGGCGCGGAGTTGGGAGGCCAGGGACTGGGGCGAAGGACCGGATGTGAATCTCGGGTTCTTGGGTGCCTGAGTGGCCGCCAGCCATGGCACGGAATATAGCCAGGAAGGGGTGCCGACCCTTCGGGCCGGCACCCCTTCTTTGAGATCGGAATTCGATCAGTTGATCGGTGCTACTTCCTCAGGTCGAAGCGGTCGAGCATCATGACCTTGTCCCAGGCCTTGACGAAGTCCGCGACGAACTTTGCGTCGGAATCTGCTGCGCCGTAGACCTCAGCGACCGCCCGCAATTGGGAATTCGATCCGAACACCAGGTCCATCCGGCTAGCGGTCCACTTGACCTCGCCCGACGAGCGATCCTTGCCCTCGAAGAGGGTCTCGGTGTCGTCCGTCGGAGTCCACTCCGTGCCCATGTCGAGCAGGTTCACGAAGTAGTCGTTCGTCAACTGACCCTTGCGCGAGGTGAGCACGCCCACGTCCGAGCCGTCCGCATTGGTACCGATCGCCCGCATGCCGGCAACCAGCACCGTCATCTCCGGTGCCGAAAGGGTCAGCAGGTTGGCCTTGTCGACCATGAGCTGCTCGGCCGGACGAATCTGGCCTTTGGCGACGTAGTTGCGCATGCCGTCGGCCAGCGGTTCGAGAACCGAGAAGGATTCCGCGTCCGTCATCTCCTGGGTCGCATCGGTGCGTCCTGGAGTGAAGGGAACGGTGACCGCGTGACCGGCCGCCTTGGCAGCGGCCTCGACACCGGCGGCACCCGCCAACACGATGAGGTCCGCCATGGAGATCTGCGTCCCACCCGCGGCGTTGAACTCCGACTGGATTCCCTCGAGGGTCGTAAGGACCTTGTCGAGTTGGTCGGGGTTGTTGACCGCCCACTGACGCTGCGGCTCCAACCGGATCCGAGCACCGTTGGCGCCACCGCGCTTGTCGGTTCCGCGGAAGGTGGAGGCCGATGCCCACGCTGTCTCGACGAGTTCAGCGGCGGTGAGGCCGGAGGCCAGGACCTTGTCCTTCAGCGATGCGACGTCGGCATCCGAGACGAGAGTGCCGCTGACGGCGGGAACCGGGTCCTGCCAGATCAGATCCTCGGCCGGAACCTCGGGTCCGAGGTAGCGCGACTTCGGTCCCATGTCGCGGTGGGTCAGCTTGAACCAGGCACGCGCGAACGCGTCGGCGAACTCTTCCGGGTTCTCCAGGAAGTGCCGGGCGATCGGCTCATAGATCGGATCGGTCTTGAGCGCGAGGTCCGCCGTGGTCATGACCGGAGCGTGGGTCTTGTCCGGGTCGAAGGCGTCCGGCACGAGCTTGGCTGCCTCGGGGTCGGTCGGGATCCACTGCTGACCACCGGACGGGCTCTTGGTGAGCTGCCAGTCGTACTTGAACAGCGTCTCGAGGTAGGACATATCCCACTGCGTGGGCGTGGGCGTCCAGGCGCCCTCGAGGCCGGAACTGATCGTGTAGTCGGCGTTGCCGGTTCCCAGGGTGGAGATCCAGCCCAGGCCCATGTCCTGAAGCGGGGCCGCCTCGGGCTCGGGGCCGACGTACTTCTCGACGTCGCCGGCACCGTGCATCTTGCCGAAGGTGTGGCCACCGGCGGTCAGTGCGACGGTCTCGTAGTCGTTCATCGCCATCCGAGCGAACGTCTCGCGGATATCGCGAGCCGATGCCATCGGATCCGGGGTGCCGTTGGGGCCCTCGGGGTTGACGTAGATCAGACCCATCTGGACAGCAGCCAGCGGGTTCTCGAGGTCACGGTCACCGCTGTAGCGCTCGTCGGCGAGCCACTGGGACTCCGAACCCCAGTACGTCTCGTCCGGCTCGTACATGTCCACTCGGCCACCACCGAAGCCGAAGGTCTCAAAGCCCATAGATTCCAGGGCGACGTTGCCGGTCAGGATGAACAGATCGGCCCAGGAGAGCTTCTTGCCGTACTTGGCCTTGATGGGCCAGAGCAGACGCCGGGCCTTGTCCAGGTTCGCATTGTCCGGCCAGGAGTTCAGGGGAGCAAAGCGCTGCATGCCCGCTCCGCCGCCACCGCGGCCGTCGCTGGTGCGGTAGGTGCCGGCGCTGTGCCAGGCCATGCGGATGAACAGGGGACCGTAGTGGCCGTAGTCGGCGGGCCACCAGTCCTGCGAGTCGGTCATCAGGGCAACGAGATCAGCCTTGACCGCAGCAAGGTCGAGGGACTCGAACTCGGTGGCGTAGTCGAAACCCTCGCCCATCGGATCTGCGACCGGGGGGTTCTGCTGGAGAACCTTGAGGTTTAGTTGGTTGGGCCACCAGTCTTCATTCTGCTGGCCGACTCCCACGGATCCGTGGTCGACCGGGCACTTGCTTTCGCTTGCCATCGTTGCCTCTTTCTTTTCTTTCGGTGGTGTTTGTTAGGAGTGGGAAGTGGTTATTTGTTCGCGACAGTTGGAGCAATGACCCCAGTAGACAACCTCGGCCTCATCGATCGCGAAGCCTTGATCGTTCGATGCGGTCAAACATGGGGTGTCGCCGACGGCGCAATCGACGTCGGCGAGTTCGCCGCAGGATCGACACACCACGTGGTGGTGGTTGTCGCCCGCACGGGTTTCGTAGCGCGTGGCTGAACCCGCCGGTTGCACTCGCCGGAGGATTCCGGCCTCGGACAGTGTGGTGAGGGAGTCGTAAACCGACTGGCGTGAGATCGAGCCGATGCTCGCTCGGACGCTCTCGAGTACATGGTCGGCGGTGGCGTGGGGGTACTCATCCACCGCGGCCAGGACTGCGAGCCGCTGCGGAGTCACGTTCAAGCCGTGTTCACGCAGCGCGTCGGGACCGGATTGCATGTGGGTAGATTAAGTCCAGATTTGGACTTCTTCAACTCGACGGTCATCGGGTGGGGGCACCCGTACGGTTGCCACGTGGATTCCGTCCAGGACCGGAGCGATCGTGGGCGCGCGGCGCGTAAGTCTCGGCCCCGTTCCAGCCTGGCGGAATTCAGGGCCGGATCTGGCAGACCGGATCCGGTGGACGTCCTGCTAGGGCAGGAGGCCGAGCGGATGTCCGCCCTGCTGCCACTTCGTCATCGCCGCATGTCTGAGTCGCCGTTTGCCTTCTATCGAGGAGGCGCGGCCATCATGGCCGCAGACCTGGGCGCGCTGCCAACAACGAAACTCTGGGCGCAACTGTGCGGTGATGCACACCTGGCCAACTTCGGGCTCTTCGCGGCCCCCGACCGAACCGTCGTTTTCGATGTGAACGATTTCGACGAGACGAGCCCGGGACCGTTCGAGTGGGACGTCCTGAGGCTGGCAACATCATTCGTCCTGGCCGCGGAACAGGCGGGTGTGCCGGCAGAGAAGGCGGGAGTCATTGTCGGAAATGCCGCACGCGGCTACCGAGAACAGATGGCCATTCATGCTCAAGAGAGCAACCTGGACACCTGGTACTCGCGTATCGATATCGGTTTCTTGCGGCAGTGGGTTCAGCGGGAAGGTAAGGCTGCTCGCGGAACCATGGAGAAGTCGGTCGCGAAAGCTGAGACCCGCGACGTGTGGTCGGCGTTGGACAAGATGACGCACGTTGTCGACGGTCAGCGTCGACTCATCGATCGTCCGCCGCTGGTCATGCCGCTGCCATTGGAGGGTGATGTCGCGCATCGGATGAACGAGATCATCCAGCGATACGCCGCGACCCTGCCGCCGGACCGAGCACAACTCCTGGATCGTTACGACTTCGTGGACGTTGGACACAAGGTCGTGGGTGTGGGCAGCGTCGGTCTACTCGCGATCGTTACCTTGTTGCAGGGTCGAGACGGCAACGATGTTCTCGCCCTTCAGTCCAAGCAGGCGGTGG
>CAJXUJ010000037.1 GCA_913061025.1 uncultured Actinomycetes bacterium
GGGTCGACCACCGGTCCCGGGTGGGCGAGTTCGACGGCGTGCTGGGCATCGACGTCCACCCGATACGGAACTCCGTCCACGGCGAACGCCACGTTCTCGCCGTACCGATCGGACGAGAACGCCGTTATCCCCGCGGTGACTTCGCGTAGACGCTCCCGTCGTGCGCGTTCGGCCGCGGGAATTTCCCCATCAACGCCCAGTGAACTCGCCTCGACGAGTAGCCGCTCACGCCAGTGGTCACTTTGATCGGCCACCCAGAGATCGCCGCTGGCTGTGCGCCCGTCTCGGCTACGGATGAAGAACACGCGCGCGGACCCATCGCGACGACGGACAATTCGAAAGGCTCGGGGCGCGCCCAACCGAAAACTGCGGGTCACCGCCCTCTGGCGCGGAAAACTAATCACGGGCTCAGCCACCGGCCTATCGTGCCCGACCGACATGGGAAAGGCGCGTTCGAGTTGCCGCAAGTAGCCTGTGGCCGTGACGAATTCCGGCAAGCGCCTGCTCTTGGTGCACGCGCACCCCGACGACGAAACCATCGGCACCGGCGTGACGATGGCGAAGTACGTCAAGGACGGCGCACAGGTCACTCTCGTCACCTGCACCCTCGGAGAAGAGGGGGAGGTTCTCGTTCCGGATCTCGTCCACCTCGCCGCCGATCAGCAGGACGCGCTGGGCGAGCACCGGATCGGTGAATTGGCCGACGCCATGCAGATTCTCGGAGTTACCGATCATCGATTCCTTGGCGGCCCCGGACGGTTCCGCGATTCCGGGATGATGGGTGTGCCGAGTAATGAGCGCACCGACTGCTTTTGGCGCGCTGATCTACTCGATGCGGCAACCGAGCTCGTCGCGATTATTCGGGAGGTCCGCCCGCACGTTGTCGTGACGTACGACGACTTCGGTGGGTACGGACACCCCGACCACATTCAGGCCCATCGGGTTACGCACTATGCCGTCGCGCTCGCGGAGTCGTCGTCGTTCCGCCCAGACCTCGGCACCGCTTGGTCGGTGCCCAAGGTCTATTGGACCGCGTTCCCGCGAAGCATCATTCGCAACGGGATCATGGCCCTCCGGGAGCAGGGCTCGGATAGCGAGTTCGCTGCGATGGATCCGGACGACCTTCCCTTCGCGTGCGATGACGAACTGATCACCACCGCTATCGAAGCAACCGAGTTCCTCGACGCGAAGATGGAAGCCCTCGCCGCCCACAAGACTCAGGTGACGGTGGACGGTGGCTTCTTCGCGCTGTCCAACAATCTCGGTTCCCAGGCCATGGGCACCGAGTACTTTCGTTTGGTCCGGGGACCGGCCGGGCAGCGATCCGATGGCGAGTGGGAGAGCGACCTGTTCGCCGGGATAGTGGAGTGACGCAAGGTCGCAAGGTTCTGATCTCGCTCGGAGCCCTGGGTATCGGGCTCGTCGTCGGGATTGTGGGCGCGTTCGTCCAAGCCCATCGGTCCATTCTGATCTTCGGTGACCGTTACCTGGTCATCCCCTGGGGATTGCTGATCGTCCTCACCGTGCTCCTGGTTGCCATCAGAGGACTAGCACTGACGTCTCGATCACGGGCAACGGGATGGCTGATCCTCGCGGGGTGGATCACGATGACCATCTTCCTGGCGACCGAGACGGCCGGGGGAGACATCGCTGTGAGTGCCGGTGCCCGGCAGTGGGCCTACCTCTTGGCCGGTGCAGTCCTTGGATCGGCCGTTGCCACGCTGCCGGCTAAACCGCTTCGGCCCGAGGCGGCGCAGCCCAGCGCGCCATCGGATATCCGCCCGTAGGAGACCGACCGGCCGACGGGTTTGGAACAGTGGGTCCCTCGTGCTTACCATCGCCTCCGGCGGGTGGACTGTGGGTCCATCGACCGATACGCATCTGTAGAGCATCGATCGTGGGGGAGAAGAGGGGTACGTGGCCGAGTCGCACAGGCGTCAGTGGCGTCCAACGCGTACCCAGGCGATCGCCGGGGGCGCCGTCGCGGGTGTGTTCGTGGCACTGCTCGTCGTCGTCGGTCTCTTCGCCGCTCTCAGTGGACCCTCGGTGCCTTCTGGAACTACCGTCAATGGCGTCGATATCGGCGGGATGGGACGCGACGAGGCGGTGCTCACGGTTCGCGAGCAGGTCGCCCAGCCGGCGGCCGAGCCACTTGAGTTCGATAACGCCGGCGAGACCATCGTCGTAAAGCCCCGGCAAGCGGGCGTGTGGGTCAATGCAGTGGAAACTGTGGATCCGCTCCTTCGCCAGGAATGGAACCCGCTTGCCCGGCTGTTCTCGGTCGGGAGCGAGCAGGAAGTCGAACCAGTCGTGGTCGTCGAGGAAGACAAACTCGAGCGGCAGATGGGGGCCTTCGAGCGGCTCATCACGACCACGGTGTCGGAGTCGTCCCTGTCGGTCGACGGCACCACGGTCGATTACGTTCCCGGGCAACAGGGAAGAACAATCGACGTCGCTGGTGCTCGTGAGGCAATCATTTCGTCGATCACCAAGCCTCGAGCCGCCCAGGAACTGCCTGTGGTCATCGAGGAGCCAACCGTCACTGTCGCGAACGCTGAAGCAGCCAACGCTTTTGCTGTTGCAGCAGTTTCCGGTCCGGTGAAAGTCGCTGCCGGCGATGTGGTCGCCGAGATTCCGGCGAAGGTGATTGGAGACGCCCTGTCTTTCACAGCCGTCGACGGTGACTATGTCCCTTCGCTCGACGGCGCTGTTCTATATGAGTCGATCGCGGATGAGATCAAGGTCGCCGAGCAGCCGCGCGATGCGAGTTTCAAGGTTCGCAAGAACGGCAAGCTGCGAATTGTGCCGAGCCGTGCTGGTGGTGGAATCGAGGACGACGAGTTAGCCGAGAAGGTGCTTGGAGTACTCGATCAAGATGTGTCTGCAGGTGGCGAGCGTGAGGTGATCGTCGCTGAGGGCCAGCGGCAGCCGAAGTTCACGACCGCCGATGCTGAGGCCCTCGGAGTCAAGGACAAACTGTCGAGCTTCACCCAAAAATTCGACTACGCCGCGTATCGGGTGACCAACATCGGTCAAGCTGCGGAGTATGTGAACGGCACCATCTTGATGCCGGGCGAAACCTTCTCGATGAACGACACAATCAACGAGCGGACCGAGGAGAACGGCTACACCGTCGGAACGATCATCGGACCCGGTGGAGTTTTCGAAGATGCCTTGGGTGGCGGGGTGTCGGCGGCTACTACGGCTGTGTGGACCGCGGCGTTCTTCGCCGGGATGGAGCGCGTCGATACGCGTGCGCACTCGGTCTACATCTCGCGTTATCAGCCCGGTCTGGAGGCGACCGTCGCGTGGGGCATCTTCGATATGAAGTTCCGCAACGACAGTCCCTACCCCGTCGTTATCACTACCAAGATGACGAACTCGTCGATGACGGTGGACTTCTGGGGAACCAAGGTCTACGACAACATCGAAGCCGAATTCGGTGAGCGGACCAGCATCCGTAAGCCGGAGACGATCTATCGCAAGAAGAAGGATGGCTGTAGCCCGCAAAACGGGATTCCGGGATTCTCGATCAATGTTGACCGCGTCTTCTACCAGCAAGATGAGGAAGTCAAGCGCGAGACGATCCGCACCTACTATCGAGCGGCACCCAAGGTGGTGTGCGGCAAGAAGCCGAAGAAGAAGAAAGACAAGAACGACGACGCTTCACAGGACGTGCCAAACGATGATGCCCCCACCGGGGACGCGCCAGCGGGCGATGAACCTGCCGGCGATGCGGGCCAGGGTGCAGGCCAACAGTCCGGGGTCGAGGGTGAGACCTTCGAGAACATCCCGGCCCAGGAAGTAGCGACGGGCTAGGAGCGTTCGACTACCTGGCCGTCGGGGGTGTCCGTGACCGAGAATCCTTGGGCGGCGAGTTCATCTCGAATGCGGTCGCTGGTGGCGAAGTCCTTGCTGGCTCGCGCCTGAGCACGTTCCTCGACAAGCACGGCGATGGCTTCTGGTAGCGGTTCCTCGTCGACGACCTGACCGACTCGACGGGCCAGATCGATACCCAGCAGTCGATCGGCCCAGGCGAAGAACTCGAATTTCGCGCCGTCCGCGAGTTCGGAGTCGCGTTCAACTGACCGCAGAACCTGAAGTGCACGTGGGGTGTCGAGATCGTCGTCGGCGGCGGCCAGGAATTCTTCTCGGTAGTTGTCGGGGATAGGTGCGGATGGGCTGGTGGCCCACTGAGCGACTCGGCTGCGCCATCGATCCAGGGTGGTCTGAGCCCCCTCGATGACCGACCACGTCAGATTCATCTGCTGGCGGTAGCGGTGCTGGAGGAAAGCCAGCCGAAGGGCCAAAGGATCGAGACCACGATCGATCACGTCCTGGACGAGTACCACGTTCCCCGCTGACTTGCTCATCTTGCGACCGTCGAAGAGCAGGTGCTCGGCGTGCACCCAGTGTCGGACGACGTCCCTGCCCGTCGCCGCATTGCTCTGGGCCCGCTCGTCCTCATGGTGGGGAAAGCGCAGATCGATGCCGCCGGTGTGAACGTCGATCGATTCACCCAGAAGCTTCAGGCTCATCGCGCTGCACTCGGTGTGCCATCCGGGGAAACCGACGCCCCAAGGCGTTTCCCACACGAGCTGGGTTCGGGTCTCCGGCGCCTTTTTCCACAGTGCCCAGTCAGCGTGGAAGCGTTTGGCGGGATCAACGCCACCGTCGAAGCGATGACCTGGACGCAGTTCCTCGAGGCGATTACCGCTGATGGCGCCGTAGTCGGCAAAGGAACGAGCGTCGAAAAAGACCGACCCGTCGTTACCGATGTAGGCATGGCCGTTTTCCATGAGCGTGGTGATCAGGTCGATCATGTCGTCGATCGATTCGCTAGCCCTCGGGTAGTGATCGGCGGGATGCACGTTCAAAGCGCCAAGATCTCGATGGAACGCGTCTTCGTAGTGCCGTGCCACCGCCAGGGCGCCCTTTCCCTCATCTGACGCCTGGCGAAGCACCCGATCCTCGCCGTCACCTTGACCCTCGTCGATGCCGCCGAGTCCGGTGTCGTCCGCCATGTGCCCGACGTCGGTGATGTTCTGTACGACCGTCGTGCGCCAGCCGTGCAACTGCGCCAGTCGGGAGATGAGGTCGGAGAGCAGGAAGGTGCGCATATTGCCGACGTGGGCATCGCGGTAGACCGTGGGCCCACAGGCGTAGATCGTCAAGTGCCGCTCACGAACCGGGATGATGTCCACGGCCTCGCGGGCCCGAGTGTCGTACAACTTCATGCGACAACCCTAGGTGGCTCTCTATCTCCCATGGGATACCGCGATGCGGGACGGTAGGAGGACACGTTTTGACCGGCCTTGTGTAGCGTTGCCCTCGGTTGTGTGGGAGTTCCACGCATCAACGTTCTGAACCGGAGGCCCGAGGTGACCTACGTCATCGCATTCCCGTGTGTGGATGTCAAGGACAAGTCGTGTATCGAGGAATGTCCCGTGGACTGCATCTACGAAGGCGACCGGATGCTCTACATCCAGCCCGACGAGTGCGTGGACTGTGGCGCGTGTGAGCCCGTCTGTCCGGTCGAAGCCATCTTCTACGAGGACGACGTCCCGGACGAGTGGTCGGACTACACCGCAGCGAACGCCGAGTTCTTCGCCGATCTCGGTTCCCCCGGCGGTGCGGCCAAGTTGGGTGCCCAGACGTTCGATGCAGCTCTCCTGGCGAACGTCCCGCCCAAAGAAGACGCGTAGTTCGGGGCGGACCGGATGACCGTCCGGTTACCCGACTTTCCCTGGGACACACTGGCTCCGGTTGCCGCGCGGGCTCGGGAGCACCCCGATGGAATCGTTGATCTATCCGTTGGCACCCCGGTCGACCCGACGCCGCATGTTGTGCAAGAAGCGCTGCGCGCCGCAGCAAACGCGCCCGGCTACCCGACCACCATTGGTCTTCCTGAACTAGGTGACGCGTGCCGCGGCTGGCTTGGCCGCAGCCTTGGGGTGACGTCACCGGTTGGAGTACTCCCAACCATTGGCTCGAAGGAAATGGTCGCTTGGCTGCCGACCGGGCTCGGGGTGGGGGCCTCCGACACCGTCGTTATTCCCGAGGTCGCCTATCCGACGTACTCGGTCGGAGCGATAGTCGCCGGGGCTCAGGTGGTGGCCACCGATGATGTCGAATCGATCGATGCGCCGGCCATGGTGTGGCTCAACAGCCCTAGTAATCCCACCGGCTCGGTGCTCGATGTGGATCGACTCTCTGCCATCGTTTCCTGGGCGCGTGAGAGGGACGTCGTCGTCGTGAGCGATGAGTGCTACATCGAGTTGGGCTGGGACGCCACTCCGATATCGATCCTCGATCCACGCGTTAACGGCGGCAATGTCTCGAATGTGCTCGCGTTGCACTCGCTGTCCAAGCGTTCGTCCATGGCCGGATACCGCTTCGGTTTCCTCGCGGGTGATGAAGGGATCGTCTCGAGGCTGCTGGGCGTTCGCAAGCACCTGGGAATGATGGTTCCGACTCCTGTTCAGCACGCCGCCATTGCTGCGTACAACGACGACGAACATGTCGCCGAGCAGCGAGATCGATATGCCCGACGCCGGTCGGCACTGAAAACTGTGCTTGAAGCCACCGGATTCTCGATCGATCACAGCGCTGCGGGCCTGTATTTGTGGGCCACTCGAGGTCAGGACTCCTGGGCGACAGCCGAGTGGTTCGCCGAGCGCGGCATCCTCGTAGCTCCGGGTGCGTTCTACGGAGATGACACCCACGTTCGAGTGGCGCTGACCGCAACGGACGAGCGCGTAAACGCAGCGATCTCTCGACTATCGGAATAGCGCTGGGTCCCTCGCCGGAGCCGTGAGTCTTCTCACAGGCTGGAACCTCACAACCCCGGTGTCCGACTTAGTTTCCGGTGGGTAGTCTGCCCGCAGGAGGTTCGCGTGTCTGACTACTCGCTTCAACACCCCGGTGGAGACGTTCCACTCCCGGTAGTTCCGTCGACCGTCGGTGAGTCGGGACTCAACATCTCGTCGTTGCTCAAAGAGACCGGTCACGTGACCCTCGATCATGGATTCGTCAACACTGCGTCGTGCTCGTCGTCGATCACGTACATCGATGGTGAGGCTGGAATCCTGCGCTACCGCGGGTACCCGATCGAGCAGTTGGCCGAGAAGTCGACGTTCCTGGAGACCTCCTACCTATTGATTTACGGCGAGTTGCCGACGGCTGCTGAACTCGAAGAGTTCTCTGCGGCCATTACCAAGCACACCATGCTTCACGAGGACCTCCGGCGCTTCTTCGATGGCTTCCCTCGGGATGCGCATCCGATGGCCGTGCTGTCTTCGGCCGTATCGGCTCTGTCAACCTTCTATCAGGATTCATTGGACCCGTTCGACGAAGAGCAGGTTCACATCTCGACTATTCGGCTCATGGCCAAGCTCCCGACCATCGCCGCGTACGCCTACAAGAAGTCCGTTGGTCAGCCGTTCCTGTATCCCGATAACGCCTATACCTTCGAGGACAACTTCCTGCGGATGACCTTCGGCGTTCCAGCCGAGCAGTACGAGGTCAATCCGATCATCTCCCGGGCCCTCGATCAGTTGCTGATCTTGCACGCCGACCACGAGCAGAACTGCTCGACGTCCACTGTTCGCCTCGTTGGTTCTTCTCACGCGAACCTCTTTGCGTCGGTGTCAGCCGGGGTGAACGCACTGTTCGGCCCGCTGCACGGTGGAGCGAACCAGGCGGTGCTCGAGATGTTGGAAAACATCCACGCATCCGGCGGTGGCGTCAACCGATTCATCCGCGCGGTCAAGGATCGCGAAGCCGGCATCAAGTTGATGGGCTTCGGCCACCGTGTCTACAAGAACTACGACCCTCGCGCCGCTGTCGTCAAGAAGACCGCGTACGAGGTCTTTGAGCAAATGAATGTGGACGATCCACTGCTCGACATCGCACTTCGCCTGGAAGAGGTCGCGCTCGCCGACGAGTTCTTCATCGAGCGCAAGCTCTACCCGAACGTTGACTTCTACACCGGGCTGATCTACAAGGCGATGGGCTTCCCGACCCGCATGTTCACCGTGCTGTTTGCGCTGGGCAGGCTGCCCGGCTGGATCGCACAGTGGCGGGAAATGATCGAGGATCCGACCACCAAGATCGGACGCCCGCGTCAGGTGTACGTCGGAGAGGTGCTCCGCGACTACACCCCCATGACCTCCCGCTAACCACGCCCTTTTTCCCACACTCCGGGAGATCGACCGTCTTTTTCCCCAGTCCTTCCGTTTTTCCGCACTTTTCCCCACGCCTCATGCGTCTGGTCCACAAACTCATGTCTGCGCCTGGTGTGAGCTGGCAACCTCGTCAAGGCTTCAAGGATGGGACACAAACGACGACGCGACGAGGACCTGGACGAAGCGCTGCATGAGGTAAAGCACAGGGTCATTGGTGAACAGCAGGTCTTCAGCATCGATGAGGCGCGGATCCGAGGCGTTTCGAAGGATGTGATCCGAGCACTGTTGACGAGCGGGCGCCTTCACAAGATCCGCCATGGCGCATATGTCGAAAGCACTGTGTGGAATGAAGCGCAGGGGGATCCGCTGCGTCTGAGACGACTGATTCTTTCCGCCGCGATGATCGGGCTTCGAGGGCCGGCATACGCATACGGAGAGATCGCTGCCGAATTGCATGGCCTACCAATTCAACGGTCGGGCCCGGCGTCGTTGGTCATTGTGCGGCCACAGGGCCACGACCTCAGATCGGCAAATACGAGACTCAAGGCTCGAAACAGATTCGACGACGTTCGGATCATCGGACGAGATCTCAGTGATGAGGGGGTCGTTAGATTGCACGGAATCCCAAGCATCGGTCTGGCATCAGCGGCCCTGACGTCAGCCGCCTGCTTCCGGCGGGAATACGCCGTTGGCGTCTTCGACGCGGCATTGGCGCAGAGAGTGACTCATGACGAGATATTGAGGACTTCTCCGCGCTGGCAGGCGGGAAAAGGCATCACGGCAGCATCTCGGCTAGTCGAACTTGCTCGACCCGGCGCCGAATCGATTCTCGAATCGGTGAGTCGAGTGAGATTGATGGATCGTGGCGTCCCGGAGCCGATCCTGCAGCATTCCTTCTCTGACGATCGCGGTTTCGTGGGCCGAGTTGACATGTGGTGGCCTGAATTCGATGTGGTCGGCGAAGCCGATGGAATGGGTAAGTACAACGACATTCGTGACGTCAGGGCCGAGAAGGTCCGTGAGGATCGACTCCGTGCTCTCGGTCTTACCGTCGTGAGGTGGACCTGGGAGGAAATCTGGTCTACGCCTCAAGACGTCGTGAGCAGGATCCGCGGCGCGCACCATCGACGAGCCGCCTGATTACCCCGGGAGGAATTGCAGGAATGGCGGAGTTCAGGGGAAGAAGTCGGTCGATCTCCCGGAGTGTGGGAAAAAGGGGTTAGGAGTTGGTGTGGAGGGCGGCGTTGAGCCCGCCCCACGTTCCGGTTCGCTGAACCACCTCGAGGGCACC